>JAEUSG010000108.1 GCA_016788315.1 Fibrobacterota bacterium
TCCCGGTGCTGAGGGATGGGGAGCAGATGCCAGCGGCGGCCGCGGAGGCAGAGTTATTGCAGTGACGACATTAAACGAGGACGGCCCCGGGTCTTTACGTGCAGCTATGTGTGATACCGGAAAACGTATTATTGTTTTTAAAGTTTCCGGCGTAATCAATCTGACAACAAAACCTAAGAATTCTTTTGCACATATTTTTCAGGATACTTTAAACTCAAATTTTACCCTTGCTGGACAAACTTCTCCAGGCGGTATAACAGTGACCGGAACGTCAAGAATTTTAGGTTCGCTGGCGCCTGAATACAGCAGCACAGGTGTTGCAAATTTTATCATTCGCTTTGTAAGATTTCGCTGCACTCGTGATGCAAATTTAACATGCGGCAGTTCTAATTATGATGCGATAGAGTACAGCGATTGCAGTAATTTTATTATCGACCACTGCGATGTCTCCGGCGGTGATGATGGCACCTTTGATGTAACAGGATCAAAATATTACACAATTCAGTGGTCTACCATAACAAATTCAACTTACAGATGCGGTGACCATGGCGGTTCACTTTTTGCCTATGCACCAACACATCATGTAACAATACATCACAACCTCTGGGCCCATCATGAAGTACGTGCAGGTTTGTTTCATTGGGGCGGATTGACAGCAGAGTCAAATGGGCAGATTGACTATTTTAACAATGTCACATACAATATGTGGGACTTTTCCCTCATGATTCAGGATGGTGGTGCTGTTCACTTCAATTGTGTTGGAAACACCTTCGTTGAAGGTCCTAACAATCAATATTACAATGGCGAGAATCCGGAATATACCTCGCACAACAAAGAAAATGATATCCAGGTTCAGTCGGCAGCAATTGGCTACTTCAGAAATAACAACATATATAACGACGATGGAACGGTGACAGTACATGATTCTTCAAAAGTAGGTGGGACTCGTGCAACATCCAGATTTGATATGGGACCAGTCACAACACATACTGCAGTAGAAGCATTTGACAAAGTGTTGCGCAGTGCAGGATTATGGTATCAGGACTCAATGAATAAACGGGTAGAGTTTGAAACTCGAACACGAACTGGCCGCCACAGGAATAATGTCGCTCCTTTTGTTATGGAAGGTCCCGCTTCACCAACGGATACTGATAATGATGGTATGCCTGACTTCTGGGAAGATGCAGTAGGATTAAATAAGAACAGTGCTTCTGATGCAACTGGAGATTTTAACAGCGACGGCTATACAAATATAGAAAAATATTTGAACGATCTTGCTCTTGCCCGTCTAGGTGAGTCTTACAAGTATTCTGCAGATCCGATACCTGCTGCATGGAAAGTGAATCCAATTAAAAGGTTAAAGATTGCAGCACCGGTAATTTGGGCAATGCAGGGAGATGCAATTCAATTATCAGTGTCGAAAAAATATTCTTATTACGATTCTTCAGTCTCTGCATCTATGAGTGAATTGTCTTGGACAATAGCAAACCCATCTGCAGCAACAATAAGCAGCAGTGGCTTGTTTAATGCTCTCTTGCCAACCGACAGTCTGAAAATTATCTGCTATCTCACATCTCAGCCTTCAGTTGCTGATACAATATATGCCAGAATCTTCAATAAAAAGGCATTAAATCCTGTAGCAGATGCAGTGGCTGATTGGGGAAATAAGGCAATAAATTATGGTAAGCAGGGAACACTGACTATCAAGACTGCGCCGGTTTATATAAGTGCGACCACAGGATATGATGTGAAAAGATCCTTCTTAAAGTTTGATCTTAAAAGTCTTCCGGTATCCAGATCACTGCTCCGTGCTGAACTTGTACTTAATATTGTCGGCATAAATGGCTCACCGGCTTATTTTCCGATGGCAATGTGCACAACTGCCAATGACTGGAAAGAGGATTCTCTCACCTGGCTTACTGAGTTTCCTCTGCTGCCCAATTCATGGAAATATGACTGGCGAAGTGAAGTACGTGTAGATACATTGTATGCTGCTCCTGTTACAGGCCGTCAATCGTGGGATGTAACATCATTTATGTCAAGCAGGCTTTCCAGAGACACAATTACCTTCTTTCTCTCAAAATTTAAAACAGGTACTAACTGGATCTCATTCGCTGGTAAAGACACCTCTATTACAGAGCTGCGTCCGGAATTAAGGCTTTATTTAGTGGGTGGAACATCTTCGGAAGATAATCTCGCAGAGACAGGAGAACAATCGATGTCTGTTGTGCCCAATCCGTTTAATCCGGTAACAAAGATTGTTTTAAACAACGTACGCAAACAGATGGGAACATCATTAAAGATCTACAATGTTTCAGGCAAATGTGTTGCGAATCTTACAAATGATATTATCTGGAAGAATAACGGGGCTGTCGCAGCATTTAATGCTTCAAAACTTTGCAGCGGTATGTATGTTGTCAAATTGGATAATGGCGGTACAAACATTAAAGTAAAGGCCATGGTTGTAAAATGAGTAACAATGTTGAAGAACAGAAAAAGGCCATTAGTAAGGATCGTGTCAGGTTCGGTTTAGGTACAATTTTATATCAGAGTGAAGAGGGTGGTTTTATTAATGGTCCTGTTCCAACAGCTATCATCCGTTTTCTAGGTGGGGATGATAGGCATCTTGGAATGATAAGCAGTTTTGTAACTCTTGGCGGTGCTTCGCGAATTCTAGCTAACAGTATCTTGAAATGGAAGAATTCAAATCGTAGAGCGATGGTTTTTACAATGTATATGGGTGCTGTTATAACAGGGTTGATTGCTCTATTGCTGATAACCGGACTAAAACCTGAAATCCGCCCGTTTGTATTAACGGCATACCTTGTATTGAATTTTCTCTTTGTGTCTATGACCGGTCTTCAAGGTGTTATTGACATGAACTGGGTTGGTGACCTGGTTCCGTTGGATATAAGAGGTTGGTTCACGAAAATAAAGTGGGTGCTGAGTGTGATTGGCGGCATTTTCTTTACAATTCTAATATCACGATATGCTCAAAGTTTCCCAACCTTGATTGGCTATGCCTCTATATATGTTCTTTTCTGTGTATCTCTTCTGATAGCCGGGCTAATCATATATCCCAAAGCTACAGATCGTACACCGCAATCTGCCAATTTTGTAAAGAGTGATGTTGGCGGTAAAGAGCGGATTAATTATAAAATTCCTGCTCTCTGGTTGAATTTTATATTCAGTCTTTTATGGATGCCGGCACGCACAATAACCGGCGCGTTTGTTCCTATTTATCTCATGCATCAGTTCAACTACTCTCTGACTAGTATTGCTCTTTTATTGTCACTGCAGGGGGTGATCTCGATTTTTGTAATTCTATTTATTGGGGATCGGATGGATCGCTGGGGGGCATGGAAGCCGATGCTGGCTGTTACTATGCTGATTGCCTGTTCAATGTCGCTCTGGTTTTTCTCTGCCTGGCTGGGAATAGGTTGTGCAGTTGTTTATATGATAGTCAATGGTGCAGCAGGTTCAACTTTAAGCATGCTTGGCGGAAATTTCCAGCTTGAGATATATCCGGAAAAGGGTCGTGCAGCATATATGGGGTTCTTTTCTATACTTACCATACCATTTACTTTTTTAGCAACATTCTCATCCGGATATCTCGTTCACCATCTGGGAGAAATACATTATTCATTTATGGGTGCAGTGTTAACCCGTTATCATTTTGTATTCCTTGGAACAACGATTCTTGGGTTGTTAAGTACTGTACCGCTTTTCCTTGTGGGCAATCCTAGAAAAAGAAGAATCGAAAGATAATAATGGAACAGAACAAAAATAGCGCCGACTTACCCCCTTCAGCCGATAAAGAGCAACTAAAGGGAGAGCGCGTCCGTTTCGGATTAGGAACCATTCTTTATCAAAGTGAAGAAATTGGACTTGGACCTGTTCCCACTGCCATTGTGCGTTCCTTAGGCGGGGATGACAGACATATTGGACTTATTGGAACAGCGTCAAGTCTTGGCGGCCTGGTTGCACTTTTAGCAGATCCTTTTTTAAAGTGGAAACGGTCAAATCGCGGTGCCATGATATTTGCCATGGGCATCGGTTTCGTTCTTGCCATGCTCATCTGTCTGACGCTTCTTCTTGCATATAATGAGGCATTTCGTCCTTATGCTATTTACACATTTTTAGTATTGTCCATTACATTTGGCGGAGTAAGTTCGCTGCAAAGCACCATAGAAAAGTGCTGGATTGGAGACTTGGTTCACGAATCTGTCCGTGGATGGTTTACAAAGATAAAGTGGATTTTGAGCATTCTCGGAGTTCTTTTCTTTGGAATTTTTATCGCCCGCTTTACCGACCGGTATCCTGTCTTTGGCGGATATGCTGTAATCTATGGTATGTTTGCTGTCTCCTTCCTGATTGCAGCCCTGTTTATTTATCCACGAATCGCCGACCGTACACCTAGAACCGCTAACTACTTTTCTGAAGGCTCAACGCTTCGTGAAAAATTAAAGAACAGCGACGGTGTTCTTTGGGTGTATATGCACGACTGGGTTATCTGGCTGTATACACTTCACGGTTTTCTCTGGATGCTCGGACGGCAAGCCTTTTTTGCTTTTACAGCAGCCTATCTCATTGAATACTTCAACTATTCCATGACACGTATTGTCCTTCTAAGCTCCATTCAAAGCATTATGTCAATTGCAGTTTTGTACGCTATCGGTGACAAGAGCGATGTTTGGGGGGTGCGAAAGCCCTGGCTGATTCTGATGGCAATTTCCGCACTTTCCATGTCCTTTTGGATTTTTTCAGCCAAATGGGGTCTTGTCTGTATCATCATTTTCTATGTGCTCGCAGGTGCGTCCGGTCACACATTAAGCATGCTGGGCATGAACTACAACCTTTACATGACTCCTGCAAAAGGGCGTTCCACCTATTATGCCATCGGTGGAATTATCGGCATTCCCATAGCACTTCTTACAGCAAGTAGTATCGGCGCAGCTGGCTGGATACTCCACCACTTCAAAACTTTCCATTTTGAAATTGCCGGAGCAACATTTTCGAGGTATCATGTCTATTTTCTTTGCTGTATGACAATTTGTTTTCTGGGACTTGTTCCCTTGCTTATTATTGGTAACAGAAGAATTGGTGACGGAATCTCTAAAAAACTCAGAAACAATGAAGGGGTCTAGTATGTATTCAAGATTTGCAATAAGTACCTTATTCTTAATAATCTTCTTGACTTCATCGTCTGTTTTCTGCGGGCCAGTTGAGGATCTTAAGCCCGGTGAATGGTATGAAGTTCCAAATTCACATTTGGCATCCGTGCCTCCGGGAGGAAACGTTATTGCTCCGTGGAGCGGCGGTGCTTTTGATACCAAACGCAATCAGCTTATTGTCTGGGGCGGCGGGCACGGTGATTATGCCGGCAATGAAGTGTATGCCTTTAATCTTGATTCTCTGAAGTGGTCACGACTAACCAATCCGTCAAGTATTGCGGGAGTTACAGGATGTCTGCCCATAATGCCGGATAGTCAGCCGACATCACGGCATACATATTGCGGAATGGATTATGTCGAAAGTGAAGATCGTGTATTTGCAGGAGGCGGATTTATCTGGCCTTGTGCAAATGGAGATCCGTGGACATGGTTTTTCGATTACACTCTGAACAAATGGGTAAAGGGAGCTAATCTTGGTTTCGGCAGCAGGGCTTTTGCTGCATATGACCCATCTACTGGTCATTTATGGTGCAATGGAGGCACTGGTTTGAATGAGTATGATCCAACAACCAAAACGTGGACCCGGCGTTATCTGACTGTCAGCGGACAAATTTTAGCAATAGATCCTGTTAATCACTGGCTGGTAGGTTTGGCAAGAGGAACCGTTCGATATACACCAATTGCCGGAAATACATCAAGTGGTGGCATCTATAACACTTCAGGCGATACTTCTGTGATTAATCCGGTTATGAATCCCTCTGATTATTGTGCTCCCGGCTTTGTGTGGGATCCAATCATTAATAAATTTGTCTCCTGGAGCGGAGGTGCCAATGTTTACATCCTGGATCAAACTACACATGCGTTTACAAAGTTAAGCCCGGCAGCAAGTAATAAAGTAATTCCAACGGCAGCTGCGGCCCAGGGAACATATGGACGCTTCCGTTATTCACCTAAAAGTAACGTTTATGTTGTTGTGAACAGTAAGGATGAGAATGTTTTTATCTACAGGCTTGCCGATAAATTAACGAACATGGAATCGATATCTGCTAAATCACTAAAAAGTAATTTATCAATTACGCCTAACCCATTTAACGGCACAGCAGCAATAACATTTAGTCTGGCAGGAATTAATCTAAATTCAAAATTGGAAATATTCAGTTCCGATGGCAGACTTGTAAAATATGTTGCGTTAAAAAATCAAAATGGCTTGTTCATTCACAAATGGAATGCTGTAGATAAAAATGGTGCGCTATTGCCTAATGGCCTGTATTTAGTTCGCATTACATCTGCTGGTGCGATTTATCAGAATAAAGCTGTTTTAGCAAGATGATTGTAAAAGAAGAATCAAAATACCGCGGTAAACCCTTCTGGGCCTGGAATGGGAAGCTTGAACCGGAAGAATTAAGACGCCAAATCCGAATCATGAAAAAGATGGGGTTCGGTGGTTTCTTTATGCATTCCAGAGTTGGGCTTGATACAGAGTATCTCGGAAAAGAGTGGTTTAAGTGCGTAGATGTCTGTGTTGATGAGGCGAGAAAAAATAAAATGGAGGCTTGGCTATACGATGAAGATCGTTGGCCATCGGGCGCTGCCGGCGGACTTGTAACAAAGAACAAAAATTACAGGATGAGGAAATTACTTGTCCGTAAACACCAAACACACACAACTGTAAATTGGACTCCTGAAACAGTCGCTGTATTTCAATTAGAACTTGAAGGTAAAACTGCAGCAAATATTGTAAAGATCTCAGATAAATCAAAATTAAGAGAGCTAAAGAGCGGGGAAATGATTCTAACTTTCTCTGTTAAAGTAAACGAAGATAACGCAGCATTTAATGGGCACGCTTATCTTGACACAATGAATCCTGATGCAGTTAAAGCTTTTATTAAAATAACCCATGAATCGTATCTTAAACGCTACGGCAAAGATTTTGGTAAATTAGTTCCTGGTATATTTACTGATGAACCTAATCACGGAGCCATGATTGATGGCGGCTATTATGACCGATATGACCGCAAAAATGAGATGCTGCTGCCGTGGACAGGGATTCTTCCAAAAGTATTCAAGAAGAGGTTTGGTTACGATCTTGTTGAACACCTGGTTGAACTTATTTTTGATATCAAAGGTGAACAGGTCAGTCAGGCACGATATCATTACCATGACTGTACTGCACATCTTTTTACAGAATCTTTTTATAAACAGATAGGCGATTGGTGCGAGAAGCACAATCTTACTTTTACCGGTCACTCTCTTTGCGAGGATACATTAACCAGTCAGACAAGTCAGCTTGGAAGTGCAATGCGCGGCTATGAATATATGCATGCTCCGGGAATGGACCTTTTAACGGAGCGCGATAGAGTTTACAATACTGCTAAGCAGGTCAGCTCTGCTGCAAGACAGTTTGGCCGCAAGTGGCGCCTTACAGAGCTTTACGGCTGCACAGGATGGGATTTTTCATTTGCCGGGCATAAAGCGCTTGGTGACTGGCAGGCTGCTCTAGGCATTAACTTACGATCGCATCATCTTTCATGGTACACTATGGCTGGTCAGGCTAAGCGTGATTATCCTGCAAGTATTCTTGATCAGTCACCATGGTGGGAGCTGTATCCAAAAGTAGAGGACTATTTTGCAAGGCTTCACGCCGCGATGGATAGCGGAACCGAAGTTCGTGATTTATTGGTAATTCATCCGGTTGAAAGCATGTGGATTAATTGCAAGGCAGGTTGGAAAGATGATCCAGTTGTAAAAAAACAGAATGAGAACTTCATATCGTTATGCGATTCTCTGCTGTGCAGTCACATAGATTTTGATTATGGCGATGAAGAGATATTGTCAAGACATGGTAAAATCGTAAAAAGGAATGGGAAAACCTGTTTTGCCGTAAGTAAAGCAGTTTATTCAACGGTTCTAGTTCCGGAGCTGGAAACAATTCGGAGTACAACACTTTCGCTTCTTGAAAGTTTTGACAGAGCTGGTGGCACAGTTGTTTTCAAAGGAAAACCACCACGTTTTGTTGATGCGCATCCTTCAGATAGTGCTGCGAAACTTCATGATTTATGTAAAAGTAAAGCTGCATCAATTGAGAGTGCCAGAAGAATTAATATTACAGATGGCAAAGGGAAAGAGGCGGGCTCTGTTCTTTATCTCCTTAAAGAAAACAGGGATAATTATTATCTCTTTATTGTAAATACCTCTCTCTCAAAAAAGCAAAGAGATCCATCAAGTAACATGGTTGATAGAGTTGTTGATAGAAAGGTCAGTTATCCTGAAATCAAAATATCAGGCCTTAATATTGGAATAAGTTTCTGTTATGAGCTGGATTTAGAGAGTGGAAACATGTTTCAAGCTGTTGTTGAAAAGGGGTTGATTAAAACAGATTTGCCAGTTCTGGGCAGCCGGTTGTTTGTTGTGTCAAAAACCAGGAAGAAACAGAAATGTCAAAAGAGAATTACTTTTAGTGAAACCAAGAATGTAAAGTTAGCTAAACAAAACTGGCAGGTACAACTATCGGAAAACAACTGTCTCGTGCTTGACCGGCCAAAATATAAAATCGGCGGCAATGAGTACCAGGAACCGGAAGAGATTCTTCGAATAGATAAAATTATCAGAAAGTATCTCGGCATAGAGGCGCGTGGAAGCGATATGGTTCAGCCCTGGGCAAAAGAAAAGGTAAAGAATCCTAAAAAGATAAGAGTTGAACTCTCTTACGAATTTTTTACAGAAAATTTACCAACAGGTGATTTGTTTCTTGCAACAGAAACTCCGGAAGTCTTTTATGCTTCACTAAATGGTATTTCAGTGAACATGCATAAGGATTCCGGATGGTGGGTGGATCCATCATTAAGGCAGTTGAAAATTGACAATAAGCTATTAGCTGTTGGAAAAAACAACCTTACGCTCAGACTTGAATATGATGAAAACTATCAGGGGCTAGAGATTGTCTATCTGTTGGGTCAGTTTGGTGTAAAGTTACAGGGGAGCAAAGCTACATTAGTGAAACCTGTTAAGAGTTTGAAAATTGGTGACTGGTGTACGCAGGGACTCACTTTTTATTCCGGATCGGTTATTTATGAGACTGCAATTGGTAAACCTGATAAATGTGAAAATGTGTTTGTCAGAATACCAGATTACCGTGGTACTGCTGTAAGAATTTTCGTAAACGGCAAAGTTGCAGGTGTTGCAGCATGGGAACCAAACGAAGTCAATATTACCCATTTATTAACAAAAAAGAGTAATAGGGTGGGAATTGAAGTGCTCAGCCACCGACGTAATTCCCATGGCCCCTTTCATTATACAGAAAAATGGCCAATTTGGACTGGACCAGCGGAATATCAGTCGGAAGGCACTCTTTGGCAGGATTCATACAATTTAGTGCCATGTGGACTTGTGTCCGATCCTGAACTCTGTTTTTACAAACCACTCTAATATTATCTTTTGCTTTAATATAGCCTCTTAAACAGTTCGGAGTGGAACATGTCTAGAATATCGTTGTTGTTGTTATTTTGTTTGGGAATTTTGGTTGCTGCACAAACACCACCAGCAATTAAGCTTACCCGGCCAAGGATATGGATTGCTGCGGAACGATTCGAATGGCTGAAGTTGCATAAAGATTCAGGAGATTGCAAGAAAGCATATCAGAATGTAAACAACGCCTATTATGGATGGTGGATAAACGACACTGCAATAATGACGGGCGCATATCTCGAAGGGTCAGATTCCACAAAATGGAAATTAAATTTACGGAATAGCAATACCCCGCAAATGGTTATGATGACCGTAATGTTCATCAAAATGGAAACGGATACAAATTCTGAAAAACGGCTAAGGTTTATTGCTGAAAAATATTGCGATTACGTTGATACTTGTATTTTCTCAAACATTGAATATTGGACCAGAGAGACAGTTTACAGAAATTTCAGTATGATGGGTAGTATTATATTAGATTGGTGTAAACCATCTCTATCGCAAATAGTGCAAGACAGACTGACTCATTCGTTGTATAAGTTGACAAAAGAGTTTATGACAACCTTTGTATTAACTAGCGCCGGCAATGGTTATGTGTCCAGTCACAATGCTAACAATTGTCTTTTTTGTATTCAAAATGTTTTTGCATTAAATGGTGAAGCAAGTCTGACATCGGGCAGACAGGACACACTAAAAACCTGGTATAATCTACTGTGGGATAAGTGGGTCAATGGATTTTTTAAATGTTATGCCTATTATCGGGATGATGATGGTGGATGGAATTGGGGCGCGGGTTATGCCCGATGGGGAATTCAGACTCAATATTCACTTTTCGATAATGTTCTTTATGCTACCGGCAAAAACCTGTACAGCGAATTGCCCTGGATAAAGAGTATCATTAATCAATGGTGGTATTATTATCTGCCAGATAATTCATGCATCCATTTTGGTGATGAGATTAATAGAGCAGAGGCTGATAATGCGCTTTACCGGCATGCTGCTGTTTTTGGTGATACTCGCAGTAAATGGCTGGTTCAAAAATATACACAAGCTAAGTATTTAACTTGGACAATACCTTGGCTGAATATGTTGCTCTATAGAGACTTTCAGGCTTCTTTTGTAGCAATGCCCGATGTACCACTTGACTGGTGGGCTGACAAGGTTGGCTTTTCTGTCAATAGAAGTTCCTGGGATTCAAGCGGTACAATTGTATGGTTTTCATGTGCACCTTCAAGGCGTGCTTCACATGAGCATAGAGACAACAACGCATTTGCGCTCTATCATAGAAAACCACTGATTGTAGATGCTGGATTTTATGATTATTGGGGTTCCCCACATTGGAAAAACTACTACTCACGGACAATAGCACATAATACGATCTGTATTTTCGATTCTTCAGAACGCTTTATGGATGCTGGTAGTGTTGTATCAAATGATGGTGGACAGATAGAGTCCCCTCAAATGGCATTTTATGAGGATATTTTCAAGCCGTCCAATCAACGAGGAAAGTGGATTGCTCATTCGGAAGAGGACGAAATTGTTTACAATGCTGCTGATGCAGCACTTTCATATGATACTTCTAAAATCAATAAATTTACAAGGCGCATGCTTTATGAGAAACCGGATAGAATAACAATTCTGGATCATGTGGTTTTGAAGCATACGAACTTACGTCAAAGAGAGGCAAAGTGGATAGTACATGCAGTTAATAAACCGGTGATGTCAGGTGCCTTTATTCAATCAGTTGTTGATAATCATATTGAGCAGTATGCTGCAGGTTCATATAGTATTGTTAATGGTAATGGCAAAGCAGAGATAACAACCTTTCTGCCTGAGAGTGCTCGTGCAACTTTGGTAGGTGGTGACGGATATGAGTATTGGGTGAATGGTGTGAACTATCCTCCGAATCCATTACCGGATACTGTGCTAGCTACGCCGGGTAAATGGAGAATTGAAGTTTCGCCAGCGAATATATCGGACTCAGTTGTATTTCTACACAGCATCATTTCGGGTGATACCGGTAGCGTACTTGCGTCAAATGGGCTGTACGTTAGAAGTGCATCAGCATGTGGGATTGATTACGGAGATGCTCTGCACCTTTTTTCTGCAAAAGGTGAGACTTCATTGTTGGCGCTTTCGCTGGATTCACTTTCAGGTAATCGAACAATTACTCTTGTTGCAGCTGATCTCATGGCAACTGCTTCATATAAAATCAAGTATGGTTCATCCGAATGGATAGTTGTTACGGATAGTGGTGGTGTTTTGAAGAAAACAGTTACCATACCTGGGGGCAAGTGGCCAATCCATATCTTACACGAAAGTGTAGGAGTGCCCTCTAATTATTCTTGTGTAAACACGCGGGGAATTGATGTTTTTCCCAACCCTTTTAATCCCCAAACTAGATTCACTATTACTGGAGCTGTCGAGAACGGTGAGTTGATGGTCTTTTCTGTTGCTGGCCGTAAAATAAGAGAATGGAAACTTTCTTCTGGCACAAATAAACAGACGGTAACCTGGGATGGACTGGATCAATATGGTAACCCTGTTTCAAGCGGATTCTATCGTATCATTCTTAAATCATCAGGAAGAATGGCTGGTAAAACTGTAGTTTTAGTTCGATAAAACAGGGCATTGCTGATACTGGTTTCGGCTTTCCAAAATGTCAGGTGAAAAAAATCTATAATAGAGTATGCCGGACAAATATCTTGGTTTTGTTGATTAACTAGTTTGTAATAATAATTTTATTGCTTAAAGTAACATTATTTTGCTGTAGGACTACTATGTATACGCCTGTTGTTTTTGGAACAGCAAATGAATGGGTGCTAGTGTTGTTAGGGAAAATATTCTTTTTCAAATGAACTCTGCCCATAATGTCATAAATGTACAAAGAAAACCTATAGTTTTTATTCACATAAACTAATAAGTTAGAATTTTTAAGAATTTTCAGGCTTTGTTCATGTTTATGATTAGTAGATTCCTGACTGGTCGTTGATGTATTGCGTAATGGATGAGGGTAATGATATGGTAAATAATTCGGTTTTGCAAAGTTGAAGTAATCTCTATTTTGGAGGATCATATTGTAATGACCATATTCAGGCAGAACTTTGGCCGTTGTTGAATTACCCATATAAGTATTATTCCAAATATATAAGTCACGAATTTGATCTTTAGCTGGATAAATAGTGTCTTTGCCCGATGCATTGGCAAGAATTATTGGGATTTCTGTTCCTTTGACTAACGTATTGTTGAAGATTACTCCATCGCCACCTCGTATGCAAATACCACACCATGCGTGGGACGATTCTTTGTTGTCGATAAGGTTGTTGTATATTTCATAGCTTCTGCTCCCTCTTGTTGAACCATATTCAAGACCATGTGCGTCGATTGCAGGATTTTTAGCCGCATTATCAATACACTTATTGAAGCGAAAAACGTATCTTGAACCCTGGTTAGATGATATAGCGTGCCTGCATAAAGTAAAATGACAGTCTTCTACGAAAACTGCATCACCCGTACCTAAAAGTAGTGGAAAGTTCCATGAAGTATCGCCTGTACCACAAACCAGTACCGCATAACCGTAATTGCCGATGCTATCTCTGTATATCTTGTTGAAGAAACATTGGTCAACAACGCCATTGCTAGTACCCCTAACGTCAATAGCAGCAATTCCAATATGTGAGAAAGAACAATCAGTAACACGGAACTTTTTGCAATTGCCAATGAATCTTATACCCCAATCTTCTCTTTTTGATGTTGGGCTTGTATCGCCAATGAAGGAAATTCCAGATATTAAGAAAGGCTGATCGTTCATACCATTAATGGTAATAAACGGTGATGTCGTTGAATCGTTTCGTTTTAATACTGTTTTCTTGTAACCAGCACCTATAACTTGTATGCCAGCACTGCATATTATGCTTCCGTCAAATGGAAAAATTCCTTCTGGGATTCTTATCGTGTCAGTTGATTGGGATATGTCAATAGCTGATTTGATGTCTTCGCTGCGTCCGCTTCGAGCTTCTATTGTTTTTCCTAATATTTTTGAATGAAAAAGTAAAACAACTAGAAAACAGTATGTAAATTTAAACAGCAAAATTTGGATGTGTACCTTATATTTCATCTTTCTATACAATATGTTTGTTAATAAGAAACAGCAAGATTAGTGATATTACTAGGCTCATGTTTTTAGTGTTGCTAGGATATTGTTGTATGGGCTGTAAAAATAAATTTTAAAATTTTAAGTTCGAGAAATAGTATAGTGTATAATGTAAATTCATTTGTGCAGAACATACCTACATTGTCCAGTTGCACTAATCCTTTTAATCCGGTTACCACACTTAGTTTAATGATACCTAATAAATTAGAGCAAAGCGCGACCATGAATTTAGCTGTTTATGATTGCTCTAGTAAGCTCATCAAAACCTTGTTTAAAGGAATTGCAGCAGCAGGGGTAAGTGTTTCGATGAGAAAATATTTGCTCTGGTTAGGCTATGTTGGCCATAAAGAACTAATACTAGTAATATTGTTAAAGAAAAACCAATTGCGAAAAGCCTTGAAAGGTTTATTATTATAAACAGAGTTCATATATGTGACCAAAAAAGGATATTGAAATGGAAACTTTAAGCGCCAGGACTTACAACGTTAATTCGGTAGAAAAAGCAGTTAAGATAATTCAATATGTATCGGATAATGTGACATCATCAGGTCTGTCTATGATAGAGTTACAAAAGGCGTTGAATATTAAAAAAAGTACACTATTTGTACTTTTGGCTACATTGGTTCGCGAGAGAATACTGAATTGTAATACGGATACACATCGATATTTTGCTGGAAATAGGCTTTTGGAGTGGGGCAGTGCTGTCGGGAGGCAAATGGATTTAAAGAGTCTTGCCCCCAGGTTTTTACAGGAGCTAACCGAGCGGACGCGAGAAACATCACATCTGGCCATTTTGGACGGGGATAAAATAATCTTCGTGGATAAAGTAGAAAGTCCTGAGCCGCTTAAGATGTCTACGAGCGTTGGTGTTCGCTTGCCTCTGCATACGCCTGCGACGGCAAAATCAATTGTAGCTTTTCAGAACAATGAAACGAGAGAAATGTTGATAGAAAGCATTAATTTTGAAAAACAGACGGATAACACTATCAAAAATGCAGACCAATACAGAGAGGTTCTATTGCAGGTAAACCAAAGAGGTTATTCCTTAGATAATGAAGAGATTTTTGTTGGAACACGATGTGCAGCTGCACCAATCTTAAATAGGAAAGGTATTGCAGTCGCAGCAATAGGTATTACAGCTCCAGCATTGCGTTTTACAACAGACAAGATTGATGAGATGGTGGCCATAATTAAGGATGTTGCTGTCCGCTTTTCAAATATAGTTCAACTTTCAGAGGAGAATAGGTAAGTATGAAAAAAAATGCTTTTGTTGTTCTATTGTTGCATGTAATTGTTACTTGTGCCGGCGCACAAACAATGGTTACGCCGAATCCTCTTGCTTCATTGCCCAGTTCAGAAGGCTCTACAGTAAAAAGCATAAAAGCAATGCAAAGTAAGACCTTTCTTGTGTTGGGTTCCCCTGAAGCAGATCCTAAATGGGGGAGAGCTTACGGTTCAGCATATAGCGAGAAGTCTTTAATTTACTCTCCGCGTTTGCGAGGCTTCTTTCGTGCAGGTGAAGGGGATCATGCTAATGTCAAGGCTGATGGTTATGGGCAGGATGACTATTGGTTTTACGATATCAACGCAAATAAATGGATTTGTCTCTATCCTGGCACAGATACAAGAAATTTCAATAAGCTTGTTTTAAACGGCTCAATCTCAGTTGATAGCCTTGGACGCGCAGTTGATACGACCGGTCAGCCAGTACCTGGACATCAACTCATACATTCATGGGGATTGTTGACTTACGATACCGATAGAGACAAATTCTGGTTTCTCTCTGATAATCAGTTCCTGCGTTATTATATGCCTGGATTGACACTAATAGAACAAGGTCTTCAAACACTTGAGGCGGCAGGGTTGAATCAAAGCAAGGGTCGAAACTTCTGTCCGTGGGCTTATGATGCAAATACAGGTAGATTTGAAAGAGATTTAACATCTGATAATGGTGCTATGCCATCTGTGGGTGATATACCTCAGTTTCTTTATATTTCGTCAATACAGAAGATGTTTGCGTGCGGAAATCTGGGAGTTGCCTTTTTTGATCCGCTTCAGAAAAAATGGAGCGCATTATCTAAAGATGCAACATATCCAAAAGACTGGACATATGATTTTGGAGCATGTTACGATAGCAAACGTAATAGGGTTTACATGGGGCAATCAGCAGATAATCTCTATTATTATAGTATTGAAAATGATAAGTGGACAAAAGTAAATAATACCAATTCGATTGCTGTCCGTTTTCGATCTGTTTATGGAGCTATTGAATATGATTCAAAGAATGATGTAGTCCTTGTGTTCTCTTGGGGTAAAGATGGTCTCAACCATCAGGTCTTTCCGCTTGATCCAAAGACTAATACCTGGGGCGAACCCATAAATTTCAAGGGGGCAACAGTTCCCTATCCAATGTATGGAGTGGGTTATGATTCAGAGTTGGGAGTGGTATTCATATTTACGGCAGGCGACAGCCGAGATAATGGTGTTATGGGCGCTTTCTGTTATAAGAATATTCATGTAAATGCTGAAATTCGTAGCGAAAAATCAACAGATGCATCTATAAGTGTTGTTTCTTCATTTACTAAATCGATTGCGCAGTTTTCAATTAAGGGTTTTTCTCGAGATGTCGGGATATTGAAAATATTTGATATCGATGGAAAATTATTAATGGCAAAGAATATTGATATTAGTAGCTACAAGGTATCTATTGATGTCCGGAAATTTGCTTCTGGGTACCATCTCGCTACAATTGATGATGGTGTGAATCAAGCTAGAGTTAAATTTCTCGTATTAAGATAGAAAGGAGTATTAAGCATGAGAAGTGCATTGTATTTAAATATTACACTTTTCCTGATACTTTTTTGCAGTGTCATGGTTAATTCAGAACCTGTATTTGTGAGTGGTCCAACAATATCAGATGAAGGAGCCAATATATCAATTAAATTTGCAACGAATGAATATACTGATGTTGAAGTTGCAGTACTTGATTCGAACGATAAGGTAATCCGTCATCTTGCAGCGGGGAAGTTGGGGCTGCGGCCCCCAGTTCCTTTTACTCCCTCGTCGCTATCACAAACAATTTATTGGGATAAAAAAGATGATATGGGTAGGACTTATGCGGGAACATTTGATGTGAAAGTGGGGCTTGGATTAATGGCAACTTTTTCACGGTTGTATGCGCCCGATACCACTACCCGTCTTGCCTATCCTATTCTGGGTGTAACAACAGATGCTGATGGTAATGTTTATGTTCTTTTCCGGGTTGGGGCAACAATTCGTGGTATTACAAAACTTGTTGCATACGACAAAAACGGACGTTATTTGAGAACTCTTCACCCATACTCAGGATATCATGATGAGAGTAAGTTGAAAGGTTTTGGCAGAATAAAAACAGAAGATGGAAGATATATTCCTAAGAGCTATATGGCAAACCATCCAACATTTTTCCCTGAGTTTCAATACCCCTATCGCAGCGGTATGGCAATGACTAAAGACAATAGATTGATTTTGTGCAATACTGGAGGAGATGCAGCATGGTATGGTAATCATAGCAATATAACCAGGCTTTTAATAATTAATAGGGATGGTACGTGTCCAGGGGACTCAATATTTGGGCCACTGGTTAGACGCAAATATAGTCAGTCAAGCCAGGTTCAGGTAGCTCTTTCGCCCTCTGACAAAGAGGCCTATGTTACAGGATTATACGGTGTACCTGCCGTTTATAAGGTTCCACTGTCATATACAACCGGTATGGCGCGTTGTTTTTTTGGTGACACTGTATCAGGGGGTACCGATAGCTTGAAATTAGGACGGCCAAAAGGTGTAGCAACAGATTCTGAGAATCGTGTTTACATTACAGACTCACTGCTAAACAGACTTATAGTTGCTGATTCATCGGGCCGTCTTTTAGCTATAAGAAATGTGACATCAGCGGATCAAATTCACGTTCATCCAATAACAAAAGCAGTATATGTTATGCAATTGAATCCGGTGGCTGGTAAAGTCCAAATTACAAAATATTCTCCTTTTCCAGCCCTTGACAGCGTGTGTTCGTTTTCTACAACATGGGATGCAAACTGGGCAAGTTCTTCAAAAAGCCATCCACCTGTCTTCGCTCTAAGTGTTACAGGCGTGTTAACTAGATTGATTTTGAGTTCTCCTCTTTATAATGATCCGAAACTTAGAATAATCACAGATAATGGATTAACGCTTACAATCTCAACTGATGTAATTCCCAGTGTCAATCCATCGGTATCATGGGCTGGCGCAACTGTTGATGCTCCCGGTTATCTGGCAGTTTCTCCTGATGGCAAAACAGCTTATGTTGGTCTTGATAAATTAAATAAAATTAATCTTGAGTCTGGTGCAATCAGCAGTAGCACTATTCGTGGAAGAGATATTGAATACGGGCCAAACGGTCTTCTGTATGTATGGGCACTGAAGGATCGTTTAGATAGTGCAATTGTGCGGTATGATGCAGCAGAGAGAATTGTGCCATTCAATGGTGGTAGAATGGCGTGTTCCACCCGTGTTCCACTTTCATATCAGGGGCCTGATTTCGGATCAAGAGGTTTTACTGTTGCGGGAGACGGTTCAATATATGTGCTTCAGGCACACACAGGGCGTTCAGGTGCTATACACAAAGATAATATCACCTTCCTGGATAAATATGACTCTACAGGCGTATTGGCACAAGATTCAATTATTCGAGGTAATACGTCAACCTCGGGCATTCAAGTAGACTTAAGAGGTAATCTGTATGTTGCCCTGAATGCAAAACCAAGGGGGGTTTACTATCCAGAAGGAATAGTTCCTACTCAATTGCCTGATCCTCTATCAACTTCAATAAATCGCCCATGGTCAATCGACTATTCATATTTAAACCATTATCTGACACACTATGGGTCAATTTTCAAGTTTCCACCTTCGGGCGGTTCACAACTACTGACAGGAACCCTGGTAACTGCAATCCCTAATGGCACACTAACTGCCGATACCGTTCCGGTGATGCAGGCAACAGGGATGTATCGATATGCCTTCGAGATAAAAGGTGCTGAGTGGCAGCATCTCGGTATCTCACCCAGCACTGGTTACGGCGAAGATCAGGGGGATCCAACCTGCAATTGTTTTCATGCCCGTTATACGGTTGATGGGTTTGGAAGAGTTATATATCCGGATGCGCTTCGCTATCAGGTTGCAATTATTGACAATAACAGAAATATGCTTTTGCGGTTTGGTGAATATGGTAACATAGATCAGACAGGCCCGGGGAGCGTAGTACCATCTCCGGCTATACCTTTCTGTCAGCCTATGTATGTGCGTAAAGTAAATAATGAAATTTTTGTATCAGATGTAGGCAATAACCGTATTGTAAAAGTAAATCTTGGGCATACAATATGGAAAACAGCTTCAGGAAAAACAGGAACAAGCATTGAAGGTTTGAATATAGCAGAAAAGTTTGACTGCAGTTTGTCACCAAATCCTTTCAATCCAAGTGTTAATATTTACTTACATTCACCAGTGAAACGGAATATTCATGTGTCTGTTTATACAATTAGAGGAGAATGGGTGCGTGATTTGGGGAGCTTCGTTTCATTCTCTGGCGTTTCACGTCTGGTCTGGAATGGCGATAATAGTTCAGGCAGGTTGGTACCATCAGGTTTTTATATAGTAAAAGTCAAAGCAGGAAAGAACGTTCGTAATTATCCTTGTACACTCCTAAAATAAAGGGAATAAATAATGCGATCATTCCTTTTTCTGCTCTGCCTGTTTACATGGGTTTCAGCTGAACCTGTTACAGTTCGGGTTATGCTTATTGGCTGGCCTCTGTATGACGCTGTTCACCCGATAACTAAGCAACCCATTGAAAGCGCCTATTCGCTCTTTAAAAAATTTGAAGCTCAAAATCCCGATATCCGCATTGAACTTATACCAGCGCAATGGGGAAGCAGTGACGCCGGTTATCAATCTAAAACGAGGGCACTTCTTTTATCCAAAGCTGTTGACGTTCTAGAAGTTGTGTTTGCAACTGAGTTGGCTAATCAGAAAATGATTGATGATTTAGGTGAGTGGATAGACACGGAAATTGATTCCTCGAAATTTCTTCCTGGAGCACTCGACAGATATGCTGCATTTTACTGGAAGAGCGGAAAACGTCACCGCTTCGGTTTGCCTCTCTATTGTCTTGTACGATCTACTTCATACGACCGACAGATTTTTGCCGATTTTGGGATAGATACGTTGTCAACAGTTACTACACCAACGGAGGTGCTTGAGCGTGCAGAAAAATTGACAGGTGTCAATCCCCGTACAGGAAAAAGTACCTACGGACTAGCCTTCAGAGGGCAACATAAGCTTTTCCTGATCACAAATCTGATGGCCTCTTTCGGCGGTGGATGGGGTTATACTGCATCATGTGGAGCACTTCGCTTTACATGGCAGAAACAGGAAAACCTGGAGGCGGTACTTTGGCTGCTTAAAGCAACAAAGTACTGTCCACCTTCATTTATGGGGAGCGGAGAAGAACAAACGGCTCTCTGGAATACTACTGATAACAACGCTGCAATTTTCCTGCATGCATTTGGCGATAATATCTTTAATCAGAATTATATGCCGGATATTAAAATGGCTGACGGAACTCAGCGTTTCAGATATCTCCAGCTTTTTCGTGATGCTGAAGGCAAAGGTGGATTTTCTTTTGGAAGCTCAATCGCACTTGCATCTTCAAGTCAACATAAACCAGAAGCTCTCCGTTTTATAAAATGGATGTCAGAGAGTGTGGCTGCTCAGCAATATATGGTAAGTAATATGCAGCGCTATCCTGTGATTCGGGATGCTTATGATATGAAAGTGTTCAAAGAAAATGAAAATTTCAAGAATGCAATAGCTGAATTGAATATCCCCTCAACAGATTTTCCTTATGGCGGTACACCAATTCGATTTGCTATGGAACATGAGATGGACATTGCTTTTAAAAAAGCGAGAGATTGTAATTGGGATACACTAATGTTAAAATCTATTGCAAAGGAGTATCTCGATAACCTTCAGTCTGTTTCTGACAAATGGACGGCCACCCAGGAAAAATATCCATTATCTGCCTTTAAACCTTTTAAAGTTTCTAATTTTGCAACACCATTTTTAGTAATATTAACACTTGTCACTTCGGTTTTTCTAGCTTTAAACAGAAGAGCCATAAAATCAAACGGTTCATGGTATCTGTTCCTTATGCCATCGTTATTGATTATGGCTGTTTTTCTGGCATATCCTATTGCAGAATCATTTAGGTTAAGTCTTTTTAAAAGCAATGGTTTCTGGGAATCTTTTGCAGGAATTGACAACTACAGAACCGTCATAACAGACCCTAATTTCAGAAATGCCTTATACAACACTGTCTACATAGGACTCTTTAATCTTTGTTTGGGCATTCCCATCGGGTTTGTACTTGCCTCAATGATTAATAGTCAGAGAAAAGCGCAGGCTGCATTCAAGTTGCTTTACTTTATGCCTATGGTCACGTCCGTAATAGCTTCAGCGGTGCTTTTTAAATATCTGTTCGTTCCTGATATCGGATTGGTAAATTACTTTCTCGCATCACTTGGGTTTCCTGTCGAAAATCTTTTATGGTTAACGAGTCCGGATACATCCAAGTTTGTTGTTATACTATTTGCACTTTGGCATGGTACGGGTTATACCGTTCTGATTTGCCTTTCAGGATTACAATCTATACCGGATTATATGTACGAAGCTGCATCGATAGATGGATGTTCAAGTCTTCAGAAATGGCGACATATTACACTTCCAAATATGCGTCCTACATTTGTGTTCCTATTCATGACTGGTTGTATTGGAGCGTTAAACAGATTCGGTGATGTTTACATATTCGGGGGCGCCATTGGTGCTCCTGCACGCTCGATTCAGACTGTTGTTGCGTACATCTTTGAGCAGGCCTTCGGAGCATTTAATTTCGGAGCAGCATCTGCTGCCGCATATCTGCTGTTTGCACTTATACTTTTTATCACATTGTTGAACTATAGGTCACTTTTGCAGAAGGAGATTTGATTATGAAAGTATTATCGCAGATGGACAGCTCTCTTTTGCCAAAAGTAAGAGCATCGGTACTACTCGCGGGCGCCATACTGTTTTGTCTTCCCTTTTGGTGGCTGCTTGTGAATGCATTTGATGAGTCAGCCAATCTGGGACTCAAACTTCCTCCGGTACTCTGGTTCAGAAAAGAATATACAGGACTTGATAATTTCAGAAATGCTTTTAGCGCCATACCTATTGTCAAGTATTATCTAAACACAGTTCTTATCACAGTATCTGTAATTGTTCTTCAGGTATTAAATTGCTGTCTTGCTGGCTATGCTTTCGCTAAAGGTCGTTTTCCAGGAAAGAAATGGTTTTTTATTCTCTTTCTCGCAACCATGATGATTCCTTTTCAGTTGTACATGATTCCACTATATCTGGTTATGAATCAGACCGGTCTTGTAAACACTCTGTTTGCCATAATTTTACCGGGTATTCATAGCGCGTATGGTGTGTTTCTATGTACACAGTATATAAAAGGGCTGCCCGACTCATTGCTTGAGGCAGCCAGAATAGAAGGAGCAGGAGAATGGCGAATATTCTTTACTGTAATATTGCCCTTGTGCAAGCCTGTCTTGGCTACACTGTCTGTTCTTACAGCTCTTGCATGTTGGAATGACTTCCTTTGGCCTTATCTTGTATTGTTAAAGGAAAGCAGATTTACAATTACAGTGGGAGTGTCAATGTTTCAGCAGCAAAGCGGCGGTTTTATGGGGAATGTTCTGGCTGTGGCTTTATTGGCAATCGCTCCGGTTGTAATTCTTTACGTTTTTCTGCAAAGATTCATAATCGGAGGCATTACTATGGGTGCGACAAAATATTAGTAGCATTAATTAAAAAATCAGGAGATAAAAATGAAAAGAGTTCCAATTAAGGATCTTGTTAGGTTTGGCTGCAGACTTCTTGAAAAAAAGGGAATGCCACATTCAAGTGCACAATTACTTGCCGAATTCATCGTTGAAACAGAGGCTTTCCGTGCAACAACACACGGTCTTGGTCAGCTTGCTTATCTTGTAGGCTCTCTTGGTGAGAGCCTTGATCCAAAAAAGAAAGTTAAGGTAATCAGAGATAAAGGAGCAATGGTATTGCTTGAAGGAGAAAAGGTACCTGGCATTCTTTGCATGAAAGAGCTAGAGGTAAAATTGCTTAAAAAGGTGAAAAGTCAGGGTGTGGCATTTGGTGCAGTCAGAGGAACAACATGGGTAGGCTCTCTCGGCAGTCATCTAGTGCCATATTCAAAAGCTGGTTATCTGGCTATGGCATGGGCTCAAACATCAGCATGCAAGGATTGTGCTCCACTAGGGGGAATTGATGCAAGATTTTCAACAAATCCTATTGCCGTAGCTTTTCCTACAGCAAAAGTTCCTATGTTAGCCGATTTTTCAACAGCATCTTATTCAATGGCGGCAGTAAGGGGAATGATTAATCGTGGAGAAAAATCCTCTATTCCCCGTTTTATCGATTCAACCGGCACACCTACATGCGATCCATCTGTTCTGGACAAAGGCGGTAGTATCATGTTTACCGGTCTTGATCTTGAAGGACATAAATTTTATGGTTTGTCGCTTTTTATCGAAGCAATGACCGCGATGGCCGGAGGATCTGCCAACCATCCCGATCGTCCATCCCGACAAAGTGCTATGGTTATGGTGTTGAACCCATCTTTTTTTGGTGGAGCGACATACTATATGAAAGAGATAAAGCGCTTTGTTGATCATGTAAAAAAAGCAAGGGTGCGAAAAGGTTTTGATGCAATTAGACTGCCTGGAGAACGTGGTTTTGCTGCTTTAAATGAGGCAAAAAAGAGAGGCGTTCCTCTTGATAATAGTAAGTTAGCAATGCTTGAAAAAATGGCAAAAGAGTATAATATCGAATGGGAGGTAGCATAATGGTTGTGAAAGGAAGTGAATTACCATACGATGCAAAGGGACGAAAACTACTTAGTTACGGGGGTAGTCTTATGATGGTAGAAGTCCCCATTGGAAAGATGGAGGCTTCTCCCTCTTTACATAGTCATCCCCATGAACAGATTAGCTACATACTGAAGGGAAGTTTTAAATTTTTTTATGGTGATAAAATTGATACACTTAAACAGGGCGATTCCATTTATCTTTCCCCATCACTGCCACATGGTGTTCAATCGCTTGAAGAGGGAAGTGTAATTCTGGATGTATTTACTCCACAAAGAAATGATTTTCTTCAATGATTAATATAGATTGTAAATTAAGGAGGTAAATATGGGGAAAAACATTGTCGCCATCTTTGTTTTGCTGTTTTCTTTTGTAAATATTTCTGCGCAGTCAACAACAGCCCTTCAGGATAGCTTTCTAACACTTCGTTACGGAGCTTTTCTCCATTTTAATATGGGAACCTTTACAGGGCAGGAGTGGGCAACAGAAGGTCAGAATCCATCCCTTTTCAATCC
>JAEUSG010000189.1 GCA_016788315.1 Fibrobacterota bacterium
ATTTGCGGTAGAGCCTTCGTGTCCGTTCACCTGCGCCCTGTGTCCACTCACTCGCATTGCTCGTTCGGGCACAGTTCGCAGGTTCTCGGCACTTCGGCACAAATAAAGTTGGCAACTTCGCCATACCTGAACGTTGTATGCCATAAACTGGCACCAAGACAGAAGACAGTCACCGAAAACCAAAAGAAATGGAAAGCGCGCCCGAAAACAAAATCAGAAGCGATTGACAACTAACAATGGA
The DNA here is from genome assembly GCA_016788315.1 of Fibrobacterota bacterium. Lineage (GTDB taxonomy): Bacteria > Fibrobacterota > OXYB2-FULL-49-7 > OXYB2-FULL-49-7 > JAEUSG01 > JAEUSG01. Next base: position 242 of record JAEUSG010000189.1, read on the forward strand.
GTCCCTTATGCGATTATTCCTTGCATCTTTAATTCTACTAAGTAACGCTTTCCCTGAGCCATGTCAAAGCTATAACTGCGACAGCGTTGCCGTTAGAGCTATTCTCGATAGCAATAAGTTTACTAACGTTCGCGTTTCTGATGTCTCAACAAAAAATGCAAGCAATAGAATTGATTCACTAAAATTAACTCCAGGCCTACCATCTTCTAAAATACCATCAAAAATAACCACTATACCAAATGATATTGGTAAGCTTTCAAGTCTTATTTGGCTTTCTTTAAGTGGCAACAATATTTCGACTATACCAGATTCGTTTGCCAATCTATCAAATCTTAGCTGGCTGTCGTTATCAGGCAACAAAATTTCTTCATTACCAAATTCTTTTACTAAGTTATCAAATTTAAAAACACTTTCGTTTTCAGGTAATCCATTTTCTGTTTTCCCTACTATAATATGCAGTCTTTCAAACCTACGTGAACTTGCGTTGTGCTGCATTGGTATTCCAAATATATCAGCTAAAATTAGCAACTTAACAAACTTGTATGACCTCGACTTATCATACAACAATATTACTTCCCTGCCTCAAACCATTGGCGGCCTATCAAGTTTAGGATCTTTTTCATTGACTGGCAATCAGCTGACGCTATTACCCTCTTCTATAGGAAACTTGCACAACTTATATAGTCTTTATCTCGACAATAACCATATCACTTCAATCCCCGACTCTCTATGCTCAATATCTGGCCTATCCATTCTTGATGTTAGTTCTAATAGTCTTTGCAGGGTAACGTCTAATGTTTATCAGTGGCTCAACAGTCGAGACCTTGACTGGAAATCTTCACAAGGTTGCGTCCCTACCATTATTGATGTTGCTAACGAGAATCAATTGAATACTAGTAAATCACTATACCTTAACATCCACCCGAACCCATTTAATTCGTTGAGCACCATAAGTTACGAAATTTCACACAATCAACCTGGAACACTTCAAATATATTCCAGCAATGGTCAATTGATAATTACCAAACATGTTTCGGGCAATGGCATCTTAACGTGGAACGCCCTTAATTATCCAGGTGGCATTTATATATGTAAGCTAATTTTAAAGAATAAATCTATAATTACAAAAGCAATATTTACAAAGTAACAACAAATGCTGAAGAACGGGCGCGCTAAAACTAAGACGGTGACTGAAAGGCAAAAGGCAGGTGCCAGTTTACGGCATACAACAACGGCATTGTGGTTCGGGGCGGAAAGACCGCCCCTCTCCCAAATTGCCAAGGTTTTTGTCGGTAACGCCTTCGTGTCCGTTCACCTGCGCCCTGTGTCCACTCCTTCGCTGCGCTCAGTCGGGCACAGTTCGCAGGTTCTCGGCACTCAGGCACAATATAAGTTGGCAACTTCACAATGCCTGAACGTTGTAAGCCATAAGCTGGCACCAAAGGCAAAAGACCGCCGCCGAAGACAGGATATGAAAACACAAAAAAGCAGAAAAATTACCCACAGGAATCAATTATGAAAAACAATTTCATTCTTTTCATTTCAATAATCATTATTACAAGCCAAATGACTCGTGCTGATACTTTAAATTTTCAGAATAATATTGATTCATTGTCTAAAATTGCAGATTCCATCACAACACTAATTGACTCTAACATTAAAGTCCTAGACTCTCTTGTACATGCAAGCTATACGTCTCAAATAAAAGATTATTATGACAAACGAAGAGCGCTGCAATTATCTCTTCAATCATATAAAACAGAACGTTTAAAAACAAAAACATCAATGGATTCAATTAGTGGTATATTGCATTCTATCAAAAGAACACAAGACTCTACAAAAGTAAGAGAATTTATAAATTCAGCACTTAAAAACAAATCCTATACAAGCATAACTCTACTATTAAAAAAACTTAAGCCTCTCTTATTGAAGCCTAAAACTGAATTTGAGACTACTCCTGAGTATATCAATAGAGTAGATTCATTTTTAAAGGTGATGAATGTCGATATGGTTATCTTTCATCCCACAACAAGAATAACTTATGATGCAGATGCAGAGAGTTTTAATATATATGTTGACAAACCGTTTTCTTCTACATCTCGTATTATTCGTACATATACAGGACAAACAGCTATGGGTGTAAAGTTTAAAGTTACGGACTTGGCTGAAGAAGACACTTTGTTAAATGATTTTATGGGTAGTTCTTTTATGTACAACATGAGCCGTGATTCTGCAAAGCTAGTAAAGTCAAGCTTAGATGTTGCAATAATTGGGAAAATAGTAGCTAGTTCTGATTGCGTCATCGAGGTTAATACGTCGACCTCAAGAGCTAGCCTTAGTGAACCATACAACAAATTACGGAGAGAACATATTCTCAGTGTTAGCAATTTTAAAATAATACTATTTAATAAGAAAACTCTTGAGTTGTATGAAATACAATAAGCCTTCTCATGCAAACATTAAGACGGCGGCTAAAAGTAAAGGCAGGTGCCAGCTTACGGCTTACAACAACGGTATGGCGGTTCGGTCGCTCCCGCGTTGCAATGCACCTTCCTCAGAGTCGCGCCCTCACCCAAATTGCCAA
>JAEUSG010000190.1 GCA_016788315.1 Fibrobacterota bacterium
ACAGGGCGCAGGTGAACGGACACGAAGGCTCTACCGCAAATAACTTTGGCAATTTGGGTGAGGGCGCGACTCTGAGGAAGGTGCATTTGCAGACGGGAGCGACCGAACCGCCATACCGTTGTTGTATGCTGTGTTTGCGCCCTGTCTTTAATTCTGTCTTTTTGCATTTGTTTGCGCTGTCTTCACTGGAGCCCAGGGATGGGCGTAGGTTTTCTTATGTTTTCCTTAAAAACTTGTCTTAAGAATTTCATCTGTAATTCCGTCGAAAAGATCGCTGATGGATTGCCTATTTTCCATTCGTTTTATAATCTCTGCAAATAATGGGGCCACAGAAATAATGCTAATTTTGTTTGAGGTAAGAGCTTTGACATTTTGAATTGAATCAGTCGCTATTACTTTTTCAATATCACTCTTTTCAATAGCTTCAATGCCTTTTGAACTTAAAGGGAGATGAGAAAGACATGCATAAACTTTTAATGCTCCTCGCTTCTTTAAAGTACTTGCTAAATCGACAAGTGTTCCGCCAGAAATACTGAAATCATCAACAATTATCGCATTTTTACCTTTTACCTCTCCAATTATCTCTAATATTTCTGCTTTTTCATTGTGTCCGCTCCTTGTTTTATCACCGATTGCCGTTGGCAGTCCTAAATATCCTCCGAATTTGCGAGCATTCTTTGTAAATCCTGCATCGGGAGCAACAATGACAGCATTTTCAAGAGATAATGTTTTTATGTATTCTGCGAGAATTGGACGAGAATATAGATGATCAACAGGCTTTTTAAAGAAACCTTGAATTTGCGCAGCGTGTAGATCCATGGTAATAATTCTGTCTGCACCCGCAAGTTCAATACATTCAGCACAGACACGGGCGCGAATACTTACCCTTGGTTCGTCTTTTTTATCACCTTTTGCATAGCTGAAATATGGCATGACGACAGTTACATAAGAAGCTCCAGAACGTTTAAAAGCATCCAGCCAGAAAAGAAGTTCAACAAATTCGTTGTTCGCGTTTAAACCGATAGGTTGAATTATGTAAACTTCTTTTCCTCGAACATGCTCACCAATTTTAACATAAGTATTACCTTCGGAAAATGTAATTACTTCTGTCCTTCCAAGTTCAACCTTTAAGTAGTCGCATATTTTTAGCGCAAATTCTTTTCCAGAACTTCCTGCAAAAATCCGGGCTTTCATTTCTTGCATTAGATTACTCCTAGTTGATTTTTATTTTTAATGTATGCTTTCCTTGCTGCCCCACGATGGGGCAGCTTGCCTTTCAGCGCAAACGGTCTTTCTGTATTTCTTATTATGTCTTGGGCGCAAACATTGCATACAACGTTCAGGTATGGCGAAGTTGCCAACTTTATTTGTGCCGAAGTGCCGAGAACCTGCGAACTGTGCCCGAACGAGCAATGCGAGTGAGTGGACACAGGGCGCAGGTGAACGGACACGAAGGCTCTACCGCAAAT
>JAEUSG010000235.1 GCA_016788315.1 Fibrobacterota bacterium
GCCTTAACACAAAGCGAAGTTCAGAACAACTCACCAACCTTATGCTCAAACTTGGAGACACAGCATTTGCATACGATGGAGATCCTGAGGCCGTTTTTACAGGTGCACAGCTATACTCCAGAATTGCAAAAACAGTTGGCGCCAAAGCTGATACAATTCTCACAGCTCAGGGAAGAATACCATTTCCAGCAGATTATTACGCTGTAGCACTTGGCACTCTTGAACTCTCACTATATGAACAGATGCATTTATTTAACGTTTTTTACAACAATGAAATTATCGTAAAACCTGAAGAGAGAACAAGCCTAGTAATTAGGTCAATTGAAGTTTCCGGTATTCCATTAACATTCAACGACAACGTTGAGAAACGCTCTCTATTTGCAGATATGAACAATATCAGACCTGTTCAATATGCCCTCCACCAGCGTCTCGTTTCAACTGCCGCCGATGGCCTCTCTACGTACGACATTCCAATCGACAGCACTTTTGATCAAGATGCCAATCCGACTCTCCCGCTCTCCAATTTTGCAAAAAGCGGTACCTCGGATGATATCATTAGGCCCTACAATAAGGATATTGTTACAGGCGCAAGAACAAACTACTGTCTGTGGAATGCAGTGCTTCGCCTTAATCTCCCTCAGCAGCAGAACGAAACAACAGATAGCCTCACAACAACACCACTTACAGATGTTACTTTAAGCTGCATTGGCGAGGGTAATGAAAAGAATACCGGCTCAAGAGATGGAAAATCCATGCACAAGTATTTATCAGCAGCACTTCTGAAAACTTATGGTGTTCCTGTCGACTCAGGATATTTCAAGTCTTACATGAGCAGGTTTTAGTTACTCAAGCTCTTTTGTTACAACATCCAGAGATCTTTTCTGAGGCCCTGAAGTTTCACGTGTAGCTTTACCAATTGGTATAACCGCCATAAACTCACCTTTGGGTTCGCCAAGCATTTCCATGACATCATCTTTTACCAGAAATAGAATTCCAAGCCAGACACTGCCGATTCCAAGGGAAGTGGCTGCTACAAGAAGATTTTCCACAGCAGCAGCGGAACTCTGTATTTCCATGGTTCTGAAAAAATCATGTATATCCGTCGGCGCACCTGCGAAGAGTTCCTTGCCATGGCGAATAAGATCGCCGCTATTAGTTACAGCAACAACAACAGGTGCGCTGGTGATTGTACGTGCAGCCATTCGTAAGAGTGCCTGCGCAGGGCGGGGGAAGTCCATAGCACGCCTTGCTGTCAATTCTGCTAAAGCAGTCTTTTTGTCTCCCTTAACAATAATAAACCGCCACGCCTGCTGATTATGCGCTGACGGCGCTTTATTCGCCGCATCAAGCAGCACCGATACGATTTCATCACTCACCGGCTCATCGGTAAACTGGCGGACACTTCGTCTGTCTTTAATTGACTTTATAGTTTCGTTTTCAACCATTTTATATTGCCTTGAAAGGGGTAAGCCATTGAATGAGCATTTGATAGTTGAGCGCCCCTGCCTGCCTTGCAACTTCCAATCCGTTTCTGAAAACAATAAGAGTCGGCACAGCAGATATACTGTATTTCATTGCTGTAGCCTGAGCCGTTTCAGTATTAAGTTTAGCAAATCTTATTTGAGGTTCAAGCGATTTGGCAGCCTGCTCATATGCCGGAGCCATCATTTTACATGGGCCGCACCACGAAGCCCAAAAGTCAACAACCACAGGAATAGAGGTGGCCTCTATATAATGGCCGAAATTAGTGTCGTTTAATTCAACTGGATGGCCGGAAAATATTGCTGTCTTGCATTTTCCGCATTTAGGCCCATCTTTTAAACGTTCTGTCGGAATTTTATTCTGCGTGTTACAGCTGCCGCAGACAATTAGAGTAGTATTATCCATAGAGAGTAATATAATCTCTTTAACAGAAAAAAGAGACTCAATCGGCTAGAAAATCGCTAACAAGAGTGGCAGAGATATCTTTATCGAAACTTTCCTTTTTCTTAACCACCATACCTTTGGCGTACAAAAGCGAGGGGGTTGTTATGTTTGTTCGTACTACTGCAAACTGTCCATTGTTTCTATATCCGTACAAAAGCCCTATCACATGATTAACTTTGTCTTTGCAAATTGTAAGAAGCTCAGCAGAACTGATTTTCATATTTGCAATACCCTTTAATGGCGACAGTGTTGTCTCTTTTAACCATATTGAAGAGGAGTCTTCCACACTCAGAATTATGCGTGGACTCGCTGATGAAAATGCTCCGACTGTATCCAGTGTTACATAGCCGGTAATCTGAGTAGCATAACCGACTTTTGTACCGAATCCATGAGGAATAAGCTGTTCTCCTGGATTTACAAGACGAATATCAAACAGAAAACGGTTACCGAAATTGTAAAGATTAATTTCATTCAGCTTTGACAAATCAATTTTACCCTCTTCATCTTCGATTTGAATCCCTGCAATCGATGCTTTGAGATCATTTCCTAAAAGTGATAATGTATCTCCTCGTTTTAGACCTTTATCATCTTTAAAACGGAGTAAGAGGGAGGCCATTATATCAAGCACAGGTATGGGCGTCTTCATCGGACTTTTCTGATATGCTTCTAATATTGTTTTTGCATCCACTACTCTGCGTTTTGGCACATATGCTTTTGCTACATTTACAAGCGGAGAAACATCAGGAACTGTCTTGGAACTTACCTTATTGATTGATTCAAGATTTTGTACAACTATTTTGAGTGAATCTATCTGATGAAAACAGTGCCTGATTGTTTTATGTGCTGACCGCATCTGTATCATTAGAAAAACCAAGACTAGTAGCGCTGAAAATTCAATTAGAAGACGGGCGTTATTTTTTAAGTCTGGCTTTTTCATTGAGACTAAATAAAAAAATACACAAAAAAGGTGATGTGATCCCGGTCACATAACTAAATAAAACACATATTAGCTCGTTAATCGCCCAGTTTTGCCAATTAATGACCAGCTTTGCCATTGAATTGAGCTGTTTCTTGCCTTATACTTATCATCGAAGGAAAGATATATAGATATGTACGGAAGAAATTCAGCTACTTCACTAGGGAGATACCATGGGTGATTTTTTTAACCTCTCACAGAATACCATGTCGCGGCGCGGAGTTCTGGGATTAACCGGAGCAGTAATTGCCTCCATGACGCTGACACCTACCGTTTTTGGACGGACCAACGCGGCAACCAAGCCCAATTTCATTGTAATTATGGTCGATGACGGCGGCTGGTCGGATTGGGGCTGCTTCGGCGCGCCGATAACAAAAACTCCGTTTATAGATAAAATGTGCACCGAAGGTGTTAAGTTCACTGACTTTTACATGGGAGGCGCCACCTGCTCGGCCTCGCGCGCATCCTTATTGACAGGTTGCCATCCAGCCAGAGTCGGTTTTGGGACCCCCTTTTACGTGAATGAACCATATGGCCTGCATCCAAACGAAATTACAATTGCCGAATTGCTCAAAGGAGCGGGGTACACAACGGCATTAACAGGCAAATGGCATGCGGGAGATCGTCCCATATTCAACCCGACACTTCACGGTTTTGATTACTTTTATGGGATTACCTGCGGTTCAACGCTTATCTCCGATGGTCTCTGGATTAACAATCAGAACAAAGGCCCTTTGGAACCTGAAGTCACCACCAAGGCGTTTACCGACGAGGCCATCACCTGGATGAATGCTAATCATGAAAAACCTTTCTTTCTTTGGCTTTCCTACTGCATGCCGCATGTGCCGATTGCCCCAAGCCGGCAATTTTCAGGGAGTTCCCAGTTTAATATGTACGGTGATGTCGTTCAGGAGATCGATTGGAATGTAGGACGGGTGATGCAAACCTTGAAGGATTTGAATATCGACGATAATACGGTGGTCGCCATTTGTTCTGATAACGGTCCCTGGCTCAGACAGCTTCCAGATGCCGGCTCTTCATATCCTTTTCAGAACGGAAAAGGCGCACCCGAGGAAGGTGGACAAAGAAGCCCCCTTGTAATGCGTTGGCCTGGTGTCATTCCTGCCGGCACGGTTTGTAATAAAACCGCCTGCAGCATGGATTTTTATGTAACATTCGCCAAGTTGGCCGGTGCAACTATACCAAACGATCGAGTGATTGACGGCCACGATATCTTCCCTCTTATGACTTCACAAACGGGTGCGGTTTCACCCTACGATGAAATCGGCTTCTTATACGAAAGCGCCACCTTTAAATCGGTCCGTAAAGGGACCTGGAAAACCATAGATGTCTGGGGTCAAAGGCGTCTTTATGATTTATCGAACGGCCGTGAGGTACAGCTTAGCGCCAATCCCCAGGGTCTGCCTGGACTCTCAGATACGCTTTGGAATCTTACCCAGCAAAAATGGACAGAGCTTCAGGCGAACTCCAGACCACTGGGCGACGCCAATAAATTGCCCAAATCCAAGCTCCTGTCACAGCAGAATGCCAAGCTTATCAATGCGGCTTGGGATGGCTATTATTATACGCTGGCCGGAAAAAAAATCAGATGCCGAGAAAATTCTTCACTACCCCGCGGCGTCTATTTTACCAGGGACACACGCGGGAAATTTCTCCGAAAGATTGTACTTCAGTAGCAAACCGTCAATAAATTGATTAACGGAGATAATTTTTTATGAATAGTATTACACACAGCGCTTCAGTCGCCCTTTTACGGACTGTTTTTTGCAGACCTGCACTTGTGCTTTTATTGATAGCGCCTTCTATTTTTTCGCAGCTCATTTGGACTCCACGCAATCCGATGCCGCAAGGGAATGCACTAAAGTCTGTTGTTTGTGGGACCGACAAGTTCGTGGCTGTTGGTTACAAAGGGGTAATTCTCACTTCGTCAGACGGAACTGCGTGGACAATCCGGACTTCGGGAACGGTTTCCTCGCTTTATTCCATCGCGTACAATGGCAGTCAATACGCCGTTGTCGGCGAGGGTGGTATCATATTAACCTCTCCGGATGGAATCACTTGGACAAAAAGCGCCTCAGGAACGACAAAACAGCTTTATGCCGTGGTTTACGGTAATGGCCGATATGTGGCGACAGGCGATAGCGGTATCATTTTGACCTCCACCAATGGCAACAGCTGGACGGCAGGAGTCTCTGGAGTATCCGAAAACCTGAATGGCGCGGTTTATGGTAATAATCAATATGTGGTTGTGGGCAGTGCGGGTGTTATCATTACCTCCACAGATGGAATTACCTGGACGTCTCGGGTTGCGGGTGCCAAGTTTCTCCTTAATTCCATTGCTTATGGAAACGGGCAATACGTGGCCTCGGGCGACAATGGAGTAGTCTTGACTTCACCGGATGGCATTAACTGGACTCGCCGAACCTCGGGAACAGTTGATCCCCTTTACGGCATGTGTTATGGAAACAACCAATTTACGGCCATGGGTTATGGAGGGCGCCTTATCTCCTCCTCTGACGGAATCACGTGGAATGTCTGCATCTCCGGAACATGGGCCTCCCTGAATGCCGGCTGCTTTGGTAGGAGTCAAACAGTCGTGGTTGGAAATGGCGGAGTTATGTTGACATCAGCGAATGGAGTCGCCTGGGTCAACCGGACTGCCGGGGCCGGCGGTGTGTTGCATTCCGTCACCTATGGTAACGCGGGTTACATGGCCGTGGGTGACAGCGGCACCATCTTGGCTTCTACAGACGGAATCACCTGGAGCCGCAAGCCTTACGGTCTCACGAATCTTCTTTATTCTGTTGCCTCCGGACCCAGCGGTTATGTGGTAGTGGGCGACGGCGGTGTCTGGAGCGGAGCCGGAGTTATAATCACTTCACCCGATGGTGTGACATGGACAAAACGTACCGCGGATATCAGCTCCGGTATGCAGGGAAGAGCCTATCTTCGAAGCGTAATATACGGCAACAACCAATTCGTAGCCGCAGGTTGGCTAGGGCAAACATTTGTTTCTCCCGATGGAAGCACCTGGACCGAAACAGATGTCAAGTGGAGTTCGCCGACGGTTTACGCGCTAGCCTATGGTAATGGCATTTATATAGCCCTGAACCCGGATGTCGGAGCCAATTCCGGCCTTAGAACCTCGACCGATGCGGTAACCTGGAAAGTTAATACCCAAGTCTATCGTGCTTTAAATGGTGTTGCCTATGGCAACGGCTTATACGTTGTAGTCGGTGATTCGGGCGTCATTGCCACTTCACCTGATGCGACAAAGTGGACACGGCGTACCTCGGGAATATCGAGTACGCTATATTCCGTCACATATGGAAACGGTTACTATGTTGCTGTGGGTTTTGGTGGCGTTATTTTAACTTCGCCGGACGGCATCACCTGGAGTAATCAAACCGCAACATCTGGAGCTTCGGACGCCCTTTATTCTGTTATTTTCGCCAACAATCAGTTTGTAGCGGTAGGCCGTAATGGGGTCATCCTGACTTCACCTCCCGAACCGGCTACAGCCGCTGAAACCAGGGCGGCTCCCGCGAATGGGCATAACGGCTTATCCGCTCTCTATTCGGCAACCAAAACTTTAAGTATCAACATAACTGGTGAATTCAGACCTGGCCGAGTCTCACTCAGCCTTTTTACGGTGGCAGGCAAAAGAGTCTGGGGTGGCAACCTGAGTATGGTTTGCGCGAGCCAAAGCCTTAACATCCCGGCATTGACATCAGGCTTGTACATCCTGGGCATGGATGGTAATGGTGAAAGACGGTCGGCAAAATTTATGGTAATGCGCTGAGTACGAAAGATTTTATCTTTAAACATGATTCGAAGGATTATTCTATCTCAAACCAGAAGAGTCTGTCTTATCTTCGGTGTTGTCGTCATATTGATGGCCGGCTGTTCCTCCAAAACTCCTTCTCCCATTTCTCCGGTTGACAACACCACTCCTTTTATTGACGGAAATACCTATGATAACCCGAAGCTAAAAATCCGGGTCACGATGCCTGATACTTCCTGGCATATGACCATGCAGGAATATTCGGATTTGAACGGCAATACGTATTGGCTGGCAGTTTCCAAAAGGAACGGAGGAGCCCTGGATTTTAGAAGCCAGCCGCAAGGGCAAACCACAGGCCGCGCACTCATTCAAAAAATGTTTTGGGAGATATGCTACACGGATAATGTGTATGGAGTAACTCCCTACGACAGCACGGCGATATCAGTAGACACTGCACGCGGCCTTTACTGGCTTGATATGACCTATTATCTGGGAGCCAC
>JAEUSG010000265.1 GCA_016788315.1 Fibrobacterota bacterium
TCCGGTTACACTGGCATTTTTTCTTTCGCACCTATAAAGCTGGTCATAAATGGTACTGGTGACTTTCAATCGGGCGGACTTATTAATCCAAATAATGGCGCCATAGTATTCAACGGCAGCGGAATTCAGTATTTCATGCCACGACTAAATACAGTTTTGCCACACATAAAACATGAAGGGGCCGGAACTTTAAGATTGCAAACCAATCCTTTACGAGCGCTCTCATTTCACCAAAACAATGGTTCTCTCGATTTGAACACACTGAACATTGACTCTATTGCATTTGACTTTACAATACAGAATGGACATGGAACTACTTTTTCAGGAGCTTCACTTGGAGGAAGACTTATTAAGGTTAATGGAAACATGACTTTATCCGGTACTCCCCCCACAACTGAGATTAACATGAATCCAGGGAGCAATTATACTTTAGCAGTCAATGGTTTACTTTATGCAAACTTATGTAACATAGGTTATTCAACTGCCTCTCTATCGCAAGGCAATGCATCAAACTCAACAAATGGCGGTTCAAACACAGGTTGGACTTTTGGCGCATTAAAAACATGGGTTGGAAGCGGAAACTGGAGCACCCCTGCAAATTGGAGCGGTGGCACTCTGCCGACTATGGCTGATAGTGTTGTATTTAACTCTGGCTCGATCTGTTCATTGGATGTCGATGCTTCAGTAAGAGCTTTCGTGATGGGTAGCGGTTACACTTCTGCGTTCAAAACCGGCAATCAGAATCTGACAGTCCGCGATCATGCTGACTTCAGATCATCAGGCGCAATAATTACTGCTCCAGGTTTTGCACTGGAATTTATCGGATCTTCAACCAGTGGACAGTTTTTCCCAAAACAAGGGTTAGTCTATCCTAAAATTGTCAAGAACGGCGTCGGAACAATTCAGCAGAACATGAATGCTTTTAAGGCAGATACTCTCATAATTGCGAATGGAGAATTTAAGCTCGCTTCTGTTATGGCTGATACAATTTTCAAATGCATTGAAGTGCAAAATGGAAAACTGGACATTGGATCTGCCACATTAAGACTTGGCGCACAAAATGTCAACTTTGCAACTCCAGCCATAATTCTTGGCGAAAGCGGCAATTTGAGTTTTATCGGCACTGCACCACAATCCTTTACACCAAAGCCAGGAATGCGTTTTCAGACTATTCAATTTGAGAATAGCGGGTCAACAGTTTCCGTTTTGTCTAACGGTTTCAGAGCAGGAAGTCTCTACCTCGTTACAGGAGGTCTCGATCTTGGCAATGGTCTTGTTGATTCTATTGAAAGCAGCATAGTAATCAATGGCGGTACAAATCTAAATTTTGGATCATCTCTGCTTAAAACTGCAACTGCGAATGTCAATTTATCATCACTGGCAACCTTAACAGCAGGTTCAGGAGCGATAGAATTCACTTCAAATTCTCCACAGACACTAGTGCCACGTTATGGTGTATTAAACCCTATGATCGTCAAAAAAGGGACAGGGACGTTAACGGTAAACACCCATCCATTGAGAACTGCTAAAATTGTTATCAATGAGGGGTTCGTCAACATGGATACATCTTTTGCTGCGGACACTCTGGCAATTCAAGCTTCTGGTACAATTAATCTTGCACCCTATAATGCAGAGGACACCGTAAATACAGTTATAGGAACAGGTTCTCTTCAGCTTAACCAGACTCTTTTGAATGTTAGCGGGAATCTTGATGCTACTGGTTTTTCTAATATCTCTGCAACGAGTGGAGGATTCAGGTTTGTAGGATCAACACCTCAAACTTATAAACCTAGGGCAGGTGTTATGTCGCCTGACATCGAACAATCAGGAACCGGAACAACGACTATCATTAATAATCCACTTAAAGTGTCAGCATTGTACGTTTCAAATGGAACGCTTAATCTTGGCAATGGTCTTGTTGACAGCACTGGAGCAATATACGGAACAGCAAGCGGTACGCTTAATTTTGGCAGTTCGACACTTAAGCTTGGCGGAATATCTGATATTTTCTTCGGTAATGGGTACAATATAATTCCAGGGACGGGTACTTTAGAGATTGGCGGCGCATCTCCTGTTACTTTCAAGCCCAAAAACAATATGTCTACACCAAGAATCAAATACACTGGGTCAAACACATTAACAATTGATAGTACTATTACAATGCCCGCATTAGTAATATCATCAGGTGTCGTGACAACTAGCAATGATGCATCATTTAAAGCTGACTCCTTGATTGTTCACGTGGGCGCAACATACAAATCAGCCGGTATGATGTCTAATTACGATACTGTTAATTCCTTTTCTTGCAACGGTACTCTCGATTTTACAACTGGTGACCTCGGTCTGGTTATACTTGGTCATTTGGATTTGCGTTCTTTTTCCGGAAATGTTATAAATCTCGGTACCGCCGTGCCTCTTATTTTTTCAAGTGCTAATCCACAAAATTTGCAAATCAGTAATATGACCTATCCATTTGATTTCCTCCAAAGAGGAACAGGAGGTACAACTATTACTTCAAGTGAACACTTCAAGTGTGGTGGTATTTCTGTAAATCTAGGAAGTTTCTCTGTTGGAGCAGCTTCAATTGACAGTATGGGCTGGATTTACATGACAGGAGGTTCTCTTACAGTCAATTCCTCTAATTTCACTATTTACTCATTTGAAGCTGGTCCCGGCCATACAATTAATTTAAACAACTGCCATATTAAAACAACTAACGTCTTTAATATTTCTGATGCAACAATAAACCATAACAACACCACTTTTGAAATAGCGAATACTGACACCAACAATTTTTGTTATGCAAATAACGCATCACTGCCGACAATTACGAAAACCGGTGCTGGAATAGCTATGCTTGTTGGTTTTGTATCTAAGAAATTGAGTGTTTCAAATGGTTCAGCATGGATCAGTGGAGGTTCCAAAATTGATACTATTATAGTCAATGCACCTGCAATTGTTGGTACACCAGACATCAATAATGACTCACTAACAGTTAAAACTTTTGAAGGAAATGGAGAATTACAATTTGGCAGTTTAAAACATATTGTAAATGGCAATTTAGATCTTTCTTTTTTTAGTAATATATCATGGTATGGTACACATGATAGATCGATTCACTTTAATGGTAAT
>JAEUSG010000288.1 GCA_016788315.1 Fibrobacterota bacterium
TACCGGTGAAGATGAAAGCGACAATAGTGAACTTAAGTATCTGAAAATAATAAAGGATATTCGAGATAAAGAGCCAGAATTGTTCGATCAAATTAAACGACTTCCAAAAAAGGCGAGGACAGCAAAAGAAAGCAAAGAGCCAGGGGTTAACCTTATTACATATTTTCGGCGAGGCAAGTTGCAGAAGTTTTTTGAAGCTCGCAACCTAAACGAAGCGAAAGAACTTGATTTCGTTTCCGCAGCAAAGCTGCTTGAAAGTACCACGGCAGAAAAGAAAGCAAAACTTCCAGAACACTTTTTTGGATTACTCGATAAAAATAAAGAAGCGTTTATGTTTGCGACAGCAGATGAAATCCCAGAACCACATAATCGAAGAGGTAGAGACAGCGCTGTTCAAATATTAAAAATGTTAAAAGCTTCTTTAAGAGACACAAGCCAGTTTACAGAAGAACAAGAAGCTTATGTTAGAAAAGTATTTATTCAGCTTGAGGAAGGTGGTTTGCCAAAACAGACCACGAAAGATGCGTTACAATCGCTTTCAGAATCAGGTGCAGCACTATTGAATCCATTGAAGGTCATCGCTCTTTTACAAACGCATATTCCTGAACGACTCCTTAATGCACATTACGCAGAATCCAACCCAACTGTTTCTGGGAAAAGAGAAGTGATTTTATCCATGTATATGGGCGGTAATTAAAATGGACAAACAACAAGCCAAAAGAATAGTTCAGACAACCCTTGATCAGCCTTTTCAAAAAGAACGCTATGCATTGTTTATCAAGAATCTTCTGAAATCAGTTGAAGATGCTCCGCTTTCTTATAAAGGTAATCTTATTCCGGCAGCTTTCACCGAGTATGTGAGTTCATACGAAAGAATTTGCAAATATACAGATGGTAAAAATGAAATAGATGTTTTAATTGTCCACTTAAAGAGAGAAACTTCCATTGAACGCGCTCGGACAATGCAAAGGAACTTTATTGCCCGTTACTTGAATGGAAGCAGAGGCGGAAAGCTCAAGGATGCCGCACTTGTTGCATTTGTTTCACCTGATACAGAAGACTGGCGTTTTTCTCTGGTCAAAATGGATTATCGCTTTGAAGAAGGTAAAAATGGCAAAGTAAAAGTAAAAGAGGAATTTACTCCAGCTCGGCGCTGGTCTTTCTTAGTAGGAACAAACGAAAATAGCCACACCGCGCAAAGTAGGCTTGCTCCGGTTTTAGAGGATGATTCAACAAAACCGTTATTGTTGGAACTTGAGGAATGTTTTAATATTGAGACGGTCACGAAAGAGTTTTTTGAAAAATATCGTGATTTGTTTATATGGATAAAACAAGAATTGGATGATGTCGTTGACAACGATAAATGTATACGAGAGGAGTTTGAAACAAAAAATGTAAACACAGTAGATTTTGCAAAGAAACTCCTCGGCCAGATCGTATTCTTATATTTTCTACAAAAAAAAGGTTGGTTTGGTGTTCAGCGAGGTTGCGAATGGGGCTCTGGGTCAAAACAGTTTCTGCGTGAACTTTTCATCCAGAAGCACGGTAAGCATGCGAACTTCTTTAATGATATTCTTGAGCCGCTATTTTATGATGCATTGCGAATTGACCGTAGTCATGATGACCATTACTACAGAATGTTTAACTGCAAAATCCCATTTTTGAATGGAGGCCTTTTTGATCCTATTGGCAATTATGATTGGGTAAATACCGATATAATAATTCCGAATGAGCTTTTTTCAAACACACGGAAAACTAAAGAGGGTGATATTGGAAATGGTGTTCTTGATGTATTTGACCGATACAATTTCACAGTTAAAGAAGACGAGCCATTAGAAAAAGAAGTAGCGATTGACCCAGAGCTTCTTGGTAAAACATATGAGAAATTTAATGCAATTAGACCAGATAATTTTGCAAAATATCTCAAAGCCTTAAAAAGCGGTAAAAAAGGAGAAGAAAGCAAATTTAATAAACAATACGGTGTTTATTATACTCCCCGTGAAATTGTTCATTACATGTGTCAGCAAAGCCTAGTAAATTATTTGTTTACAAGGCTGAACAATAGTACCGTTAGCCACGAAAATATAAGAGAAAATAATCTTGACATGTTTGGCAACAAGGGAAAAGACGGACAGCTTGATATATCGATAGAGCATAGAGGCAGCCCTAAAGTAAATAAAGAAGATATTGAAAAACTGATTCATCACGGTGAAAGTGTGACTGAAAATGAAGCTAGAGTTGAAATTAAAGGTAAAGAAACGGAAAGATACTTTTATAAGTTGTCAGAAGATATCCGCATTAGTGCAGGGCGAATAGATAAAATGCTTGAGGAAATTAAAGTATGTGATCCGGCTATTGGAAGTGGTGCCTTCCCTGTAGGAATGATGAGTGAAATAACAAAAGCGCGAAATACACTTTCGGCCTATTTAAAAGAGCCGGAGCGAAAACCTTATCATTTTAAACGTAATTGCATTGAAAATTCATTGTATGGTGTTGATATCGATTCTGGAGCTGTTGAAATTGCTAAACTCAGGCTATGGCTTTCACTTGTTGTTGACGAGGAAGATATAAGAGAGATTCAGCCCTTGCCAAATTTGGACTACAAGATAGTATGTGGGAATTCGTTAATAGGCTTACCTGATGGCATCCTTGTAAACGATGCCATTATAAATAAACTTGAAGAACTGAAAGAAGCCTTTGTTAATGAAACGAATCCTACATTAAAAAATAAAATAAGAGCAGAGATAAATAGAGGGCTTGACGAACTTGTTGCAAGTGCAAAACAATTTTCAGACGCTGTCACAGATTCTACTTTCGATTTTCATATACATTTTTCAGAAGCTTTTCCAAAAAGCGGAAAACAAGGGTTTGATGTTGTTATTGGTAATCCGCCTTGGGGATCGGAGCTGTCAAAAGAAGATAAGATGACATTAAAAAAAAGGTTTACAGAAATAGATTCGTCAACTCCAAATTCATATGCATATTTTCTTGGCCTTGCGAGCAAAATATCTCAGGGAAATATCGCCTTTATTTTACCCGACAGCATTCTCGTAAAAGATTATGCAAAAACCAGGAAATCAATCTACAATTCATTGAAAACAATAAAGTGGTACCAAAATGTGGGCTTGCCAGATATTATTCGTCCCTTCGAAAATGTTGAGCATGATGTTTCTTTGTTAATTCTCAATTCTGATAAGAGCCAGAGCGTTTTTTGTTCAACATCATCGTATGACAATCAACACAAATTAATGAAGACAAAAGATTGGGTTGCAAACAAGAACGAAATAATAATGGAGGAGTTTGATTTTGTATACAATTTAAAAATAACGGCTAAAGATATACAGATTCTTAATAAAATAAGGAAATTTAATAGAATAAGTGACTTCTTACAATGCCATGAAGGTATACATACTGGTAATTGTAGAGACGTTTTGTTTAAAGAAACGAAAGAAAATAAACATTGTAAGCCACTCTTTTATGGTGGTAGCGCGGGAGATGAAATTAATAATTTCGCTTCTGTCAGAAGCGGCTGGTATGTTGATTACCGCAATGATATCATTAACGACAAAAAAGGTGAATATGCCTCATTGCGGGATGAAAGAATATTTAAGTATCCTAAGATTTATATAACCAGAACGGGAAACCCTTTCAAGGCGTTTCTTGATGTCGATAGTTATGCCTCGAATAATTTCTTTTCACTGCAATATGCCGATTATTCTCGAAATACAATCGAGAACTTAAAATATGTGCTGCCTTTTATAATTTGTAAATTATCGCAGTACTTTATTAGAACTTTCGCCGCACCACGTTTGGGCGATATTTTTATTGAAACAAAAATATTGCATTTATTAAAATTCCGAATTCCCGCACTAACGGATTCACAAAGGAGCAATATTGTTTCAGTCGTAGATAGTATACTTGCGCTCACTCAAGACCCAGAATGTCATAAAGCTGCGAGCATAATAAATAGACTAAAGAAATACGAGGAGCAGATTGACAATTTGATTTATGACCTATATGACCTAACGGCGGATGAAATTGATCTTGTTGAAGGTAGATTTATCGGGCAACAATTATAAATAAAAGTGGAAATATTCTATTTGATGTCGAGTTACGAATGATTTTAGATAAAATTATCAAGCGAAGACTAAAAGATCTTGCACTATATCCATGTGTCAAACTTATCGGTGCACATTATACTTACGAAATCGAAACAATGGTTGAGCTGTGCAGATTTGCAATACAAAAGGGATGGAAAGCACCTTTAGGTCTTCGATTTCCATCTAAAATAAACGAGAAAACATTTACGGATTATTATGGACAAGCTATAGCGCATTATGATTTAGAATGTAACATTGTCAAAAACATGCCTCTTATTAAGCAGATAGCATTAGGGGTAATTAATCCCTCTGACACCCCCGTGCATATATTGTTGGAAGAAGCAAAAATACGTGATCAGAAAAGCGCTTTAAAAGTAGTACTTCAAAGAAATCCTGACGCCAAGCATTTTAAAAAGTTCTTTCTCCCAGCTTATGGAGAGTTTCTCGAAGATCATCATACCTTAACAATGTTGAATACTTTTTTAACTCGGCAACCTGAAATGGTAGATGAGCCGATTAATACACCAGAAGAATTTGAAGAAATGAGCAAAAGAATGTGTATGTGTGGAAAAGAAGGGATAACTTATTCCGGATTAAGAAGTGCTTGTAACTACGATGCAAATTACATTAAAAATAAATTTAACCATATTCTCTT
Organism: Fibrobacterota bacterium; assembly: GCA_016788315.1. Lineage (GTDB taxonomy): Bacteria > Fibrobacterota > OXYB2-FULL-49-7 > OXYB2-FULL-49-7 > JAEUSG01 > JAEUSG01. Next base: position 4,756 of record JAEUSG010000288.1, read on the forward strand.
CGAATATCATACTTCACTTACATCCTCGATGGCGATGGAAGATTGGTTCTGCTTGGAAGCGGCGTTTTATGGTCAACTGGCTAAGACAGCAGCGGAAATTGTCTTTGAATTTCGAGATACAACGGACAATAAATACGACCAATTGTTTAAGAAATTATTAAAACACTCATTTCTTCTGAATGAGGACGATTTATACAATTCTGAAATTGATAGCATCGACGGCAAGAAGCATTTGAAAAAGTTAAAAAATAAGCATACCAAGACAGGACTTAATTTTCTTGAGAAATTAATGAAAGAAAAACACGCAAAACGAAAAGAAATTAGCGTAGTCAACAGACTGATAGCGGGTTCATATAAAGAATACAAATGGCATGATGGTCCTGTTGCGTTCTGGCCATGCCCTCCTAATAAGTAATATGTCAATGTACCGTTTTTGCTAAAAATCGTCCGCGCCGACCTCTCCCAATATTAATCCCTTTATATCATATTTCTCCTGTAAGCACCGGACAATTTTAGTTGTTCGGTAGGCTGAATCGGCATAACAAATAGATTGTTATTGGCCGGGATTAATCATTCTTAAAGGGAGAGATGCATGAACAAGAGAATGGCCAGTTTAATTCAATGCAATCAAAGATTTTCGTTTTCTGAATGTATTTCTACAGTCGCGATAGTCACGAGAAGCGCAAGCGCGCCTATTAAAGCGTTTGCCAGATTACCTTACAATTCAAAAATACATAAGTACAAAGAAGAAATCATTGTTGATAGAGTCTTGGATAAATACACTAGGCTGCAAAACGCAGCTTAATTTCACAATAATTTAAAGGAGGTCCAAATGTTTCAGTTCGACACGCGTAAGAAATCTTTTGTTTGTCCCGGATGGCGGGATAACGAGGGCGTACTTCACAAGGAGGAAGGGCATACTTCGCGTCTATCTCTTCCAGCTGGTTTAGAGCGGAAACTTGTCATCTACGGCCAGCGACTATGTCCTGCTTGTCAGAAAGGTCTTAAAGTCTATAAGGTGGATCAAAAAGATCTGAAAGAAGTGTATCGAGATGCAGAGTCTCAACTCGTAGATGAGTTAAAGATAATTCGTAATCCTGTCAGTACGCCGGAGGAAATCAAGGAAGCGGAATCCCAGATCGCATCTATTAAGGACTTTTGCAAAAAGGGTCTTAAATGGGATGACCAGAAATTCCTTGAAGTCCGTAATGCACTAGACAGTAGCATTAGCGTTTTTGAGAACTAACTTTATTTAAAGGAGATTGACTATGTCGGAGTTATCATTTGACTTGGATGTTAAGATGCTTGAAGATGGCAAGCATACATTTCGAGTGTCTAAAGTGGTACCGCATGAAACAAAAGATAGGCGGAGAACCTGCAAGTTTGTTCTTGATAACGCCAATCCGATAGGCGAAAGAAGCCAGGACGAAGTTTTTGTTTTTGGAGGACCGGCTTTTAAAAAAGGTACACAGGCGTTTTCTTTAATTGAAGCGGCAATTAGACGTCCTATCACAAAAGAAGACACACCGCAGCTTCTTCTTGATGAAGTGATTGGCAAGGAGGTCGTTTTGGAACTCTCGAAGGATAGTGTAACTCAGTGGCCTAAAATAGTTGGCGTGTATCCGTTAGCGGATGGGGTGTTACAACCACTGACAGCTTAGCCGGATAGATGGCATGAACGGTGCGGCTCTTATCGTAAATAAAACGATTTGGCCGCACCGCTTCACTATTTAGGGGCTTACACCTTGCACGGTCAGATAAACCTTTAACTAATTGATTTTCAATAAAGTACAAGCGGAAGAGAGCAAGCCATATGGAAAATAAAGAAGAAAACATATCGAAAGAAGAGATTAATCGGAGGGCTATGGCAAGATTGTTTGGCCCGTATGATTATAATTCCTATTTTCGAAGTCTTTATGAATCAGGCGATGACACTGAGGAACCTGATACAGTTGAAATATGTAAATCATTCTATCGCTATTTAGCAGGAAGGGGCGTAACCTTTACTTATAATGTAGCCCGTCAATGTGTTTCGTTACATCTTGAAAATGCAATCGTTGAACTACACCCTGAAAATCCTACTAGTCGGGCATTCCTACTTACTCAGCTTCAGAAGTATTCTCCACATAGTCCGAAGGGTAAGGAATTCATGCTGTCCTTTAACGATTTCATGCTTCACGAGGAACGAAGCCGTAAGATTAGCACACAGTATTACTGCCACTATGACACAAATAAGAATATCTGCTACTATTATGTTGACGATAAATACATTCTTGAAATTGCCGAAACAGAAACGCGATTAATTCAAAACGGATCTGAAGTTGGTCTGAATGCTCCTATGCTTAAAACTAATCCTTGGGTTTTCGATCCGAGTGTGGACATACATTACGGACTTTCACGGCTGCTTCAAAATTATACTAACAATCTGGCGCTGGACGAAAACGATCGTATTGTTTCTACGGCATTTAACCTGGCACAAATGTTACCCGGTTTATTCATTCGTCCTTTGCGTGAAAACGTTGGTTCTTCATCAGCAGGGAAATCAAGCGAGGCTCTGCTTTGGTCTTCCTTAATTTATGCTGAAATACATCTGCAAAATTTCAATAATCAATATGAATTAGCAGCATGTAGTGACACAAATCCTTTTGTTGTAGTAGATAATCTTGAAGACAAGCAGGCGTCTCATTTTTTTGAATTCTTTTGTGTTGGCCCAACCGGTGGTTCACTTTCAAGAAGAAAACTATTCTTTTCTGATTCAGTCGTTTTAAGTTACAAAATGAACGGTCAGATAACTAAGACTTGTATACGAGGAGCAACTGAACCAGAAATATTAAACAGAACCGTTACTTTCGAGTTCGATTTGGAACATCACACGAATCTTGGCTTTAATCTTGAAGACGTGAAACGAGACATTGTTAATGACCGCTCAATAATACTTTCGACAATCTTCAAGTTGGCTCCAACTACAGTGCTACAATATCGAAAGAGAAGAGATTGCTTTGCTGATTTATATCTGTTAACGAAGAAGCATCCACGCCGTCGTTTGAATCCATTTTTCAGAGAAATGATCCTCTGGATGAAAGTCATATGCGATCATTTAAGCAAAGACTGGAAAACGGTGGCAGATGCTTTTTTTGGGAAAAGTGAAACCCAATATAACATTGACACCGCAGACAGTAGCATGGTCGTCCATTATTTGCGTGAATTGATTCACACGAGAGAGAAAAGCATAGTATTCGGGGCTAGCGATTTTAAGACAGATTACAACAGCAAGGGTGGGATGACATTTATAGAAGGACATGCAGCAGACTTTTTTTATGACTTTAAGAAGATAGATCGAAATTATGTAATCACATATTTCAGAAATGCCAAAGGTTTAGGGCAAAGAATGAAATCTCTCGAGTCTGAAGTTTTGGCACCCATTGGCATTCATCTGGAAAGAGATAAGAGATTCCGAAACAGAGGCATTCTCTATAAGTTTGTTTGTACAGATCCAGAATGGAGAAAATGGGATAAAGAAAAAGGGTTGCTTGTTTATTTGGAAGAGATATTTGGGGCTTCTGTTCCGTTTGAAACTCTGAGCCAAGCAAAAGAATTGATACAAAAAGGGAAACTGAAATATTTGAAAATATCATCAAGTGACTTCTTTGGCACAACACCTGAAGAGGTATTCGTTTTCCTAAACTGGCTCTACAAGAAGAATATTCCTATTATAATTGATAATGGAACGCCAATCGAAAATAGAAACAAACAGCAAGACATGGTTGACAATAAGGCGACTAAAACGCAGTCTGACTTAGATATTTTCGACATTCCTGGCTTTGATCAGTTCTATGAAAACAAGGGAAGTGTGTCTTGAATACTCATAATTATAATATTCATGACATCTCAGAAATTACTGGGAAATCCGTTAATTTGATATATAGAAGATTAACGGAGGAGCCTCGTAGATATGACATACGATTCGCAAGAAAAGAAGGTGAACGGTGGTTCTTTTACAAGACCCTTGTTGATGGTGCAGTTGCCAAAAACGAGTCTCTCATCCATAAAATACCAACGAAAAAGCAAGTTGAGATCCGAAATAAAGTAAGGTTACATATCAATAGAGGAACATTTCGTTGAGCTGGAATAAACGATGTCAAATAGTTTACGGGGGATTCGAAAAAGAGGGTTGAATTACTATATCAATTTCCAGAAAGATGGGAAAAGGACAGAGGTCTGCGCGGGTCCAAACCTTAGAGAAGCTCAACAGCTACGAAAACAAGTTAAAACGAATACATTTCAAGAGAGTTTTTCTTCTTCATTCCAGAAAGAAGAGAGCATCACTTATCGGCAAGCGGTGGAGGAACATAAGGAGCAGCATTTAAAATACAAGAAATCCTACAGAACAATGCTGGCCTACTTCAAAGAACTGGTTATTCTATTTGGAGACAGGCCTATTCATACACTAACTTGGAAAGAAATTGAAGACTTTAAAAACAAAAGACTGTTGGAACTATCAGCTTCCTTTGTTCGTAAAGAGCTTATTATGATGGGTGCCGTTTTAGAACGACAAGTCAAAATGGGAACCATAACAGAAAATCCCATTAAGAAGGTTCAAATGCCCAAGGTGAGCGATACGAGAAACAGAATCATTACCCATGATGAGTTTCTTCGAATTCTAAATGCACAATGGGATGTGGACAACCGGGGTTTTATAAGTCAAAAGGGGGTAGCTCCTCATTTAAGACTTGCTCTAATAATTGCAGACTACACAGGAATGCGTATAGGCGAGATCTTAAATACAAAGTGGATCGATGTTGACATTGAGCGAGGTCATATTTTCATTCCGGACTCAAAGAATGGCGAGAAGAGATTTGTGCCAATTCACCCGGAGTTAACGAAAATACTAAAGGCAGAGAAAAGATATTGTGAATATGTCATTCAGCACAGAGGAAGAAAAATATGCTTTCACATAAGAAAAGGATTCATTAACGCTCTTGAAGCAGCAGGGATCGATAACCTTCGAATACATGACTTTCGGCATCGTGCCATTACTCGATGGGTTCAGGAAGGGCAGCCTACCTCGGTAATAATGGCCGCTACAGGGCATAAAACCTTCTCATCCTTTAAAAGGTATGCCAACTTGAGGGACAATGATATTCAGAGGCTCGTAGGTAGAAAAACCAATCCTATTCCCGTAGTCACTTTTAAGGAATACACCACCCTCGGTGTAAAAAACGTGGCAAAACGTGGCAAACCTTCAGAACCACAAAGCAGATAAAAATAAAAGCCCCATAATTCATCTAAGAATTATGGGGCTTTATTATGGGCCCGGAGGGACTTGAACCCCCGGCCAGAGCATTATGAGTGCCCTGCTCTAACCAACTGAGCTACAGGCCCTTAGACAATTTATCTTCTTCCCTCTTTATCTCCAAACTTTGCAGTTCTAACAGTTCCAGCTATCATAAAAAACTAATTAAAACTATCTGTTTCTTTCAAACCTCTCAACCTCGGCCTTACGGATTATGAGTCCGCTGCTCTAACCAACTGAGCTATAGGCCCTTAAAAGTTGGAAGCAAAATATAGTTTTTAATTTTTGTTTTTGCAAAGAGCTGAAAACTAAGATTGAAAAACAGGTTTTTCTGTGAGAAAGGAAAGAATATTCATCCACTTTATACCCTTCCTGTCTTCTGGCTGTAAAGTATCCATTGAAAGTACAATCTTTGGATAGTTGTCTTTGATCATTTCCAATGACCTAAATTCACGCTCAATAGTTTTTTCAGCAGCTAATAGATATGCAACCTGAATGTAGAGTCGTTCATTCTGTTTTGATGCGATAAAATCAATTTCAAACGTATCCTGCTTACCGATAGATATACTGTAACCGCGAGATAGCAGCTCTAGATATACAATGTTCTCAAGTACTCCAGAGATACCAGAATCACGATAGCCTATCAAACCGTGTCTTAATCCAATGTCACCCAGGTAATATTTATCAAGAGACTCAAGGTGGCGCAACCCTTTTAAATCGTATCGCCGGACTTTTTTAATTAGAAAAGCCTGTTCCAAGTATCCGAGATATGCTTGAACCCTATCAGGAGCAAAAGAAAATTTCTGTGATTTCAAATAATCTGATATACGTCTTGCTGATGTAATGTTTCCACAGTTGTCCATCATGAATCTGGTGATGTTTTCAAGCTGAGATGGTTCTCGAATGGAATGGCGCTGAATGATATCTTTAAACAAAATGGTGTTGATAACGGAATTGAGATATTGCTCAATAGTATTACCCGTTAACTCAAAATGATGCAGACCAGGCAATCCTCCATATTTCATAAAGATAGAAAAATCATATTCAATTGTATCTGTTCTGCCAGTTGCTTTTTGACGGAAAGTTCTGAATTCTGAAAATGTTAATGGGTAAATAGGAAATTCAACATATCTTCCAGATAAGAGTGTGGCTAGCTCTGACGCTAGTAATCTGGCGTTTGATCCAGTAATGTATATGTCTGCAATTTTATTCTTGAGAAATGATGCTACCGCTTTTTCCCAGTCGTGTATTTCCTGTATTTCATCAATTAGGACAACGCATTTTCCGGAACACTTTTTGAATTTATCCAGAACAAGTTTATTAAGATCTGAGTAGTTTCGTATAGCATCGAACTCAAGAGACTCCTTGTCAACATAAAGAATGTTTTTGTCAGGTACTTTGTGCTTTGACTGTAAATGCTTTCGAATGAGATGTAGAAAAGAACTTTTCCCGGAACGCCGCATGCCGGTTATTACTTTAATTACAGGCTTATCGATGAACGGCAATACACGGTTTATGTAGTCCGGTCTTGGATTTAGTGTTTCAAAAGTGTTGTGTATAGACATCATTTATTAAATATATTAGAAATTGATGTGTATATACAACAAAAAAATAGAGCCCAAAGAGTCGCGGCAAACACACAGATATGCCGCTCCCATATGATTAAGATCACCTACACGTTTTCAAAAAATTTCAGATATAGCAGATGTCAGATATCGGATGTATTTATCCAACGAATATTCTTCGAGCTAACAATTACCAGTTTGTTAGTGAAATCTGATTCGCGATGTTGCAAAAGAAAAGATTTTATTATAGGAATTATCACTGGTGATGTAGCTGGTTTTGCTTTTAATCTGACGACACCGTCAAGAGATTCATTATGCAACCAGTTCAGTCTCAATTTCTGTGTGGTCAATTACGGAGTGGCAGTACAGAAGAGCACCAGAAACCTGTTCCTCTGAAAGTTCAGGATATAGTTTTAACAGAGCAGGAATGGATTTTACTTCGGCTAGCTGGTCAAGGATAACAGTAACCGGTATTCTTGTACCAGCAATTTTTGGTGCTTTTCATACACTCTTTCTTCTAACGAGATAAAGATCTTGCCCTGGGGTACCTTTTGATCCGCTTTCAATAAATTTCAGAATATCAAAAGTATTTGTTTTAGTTGAATATTTAAGGATAGTATTGAACTGGTCGTGTTAGTATGGATTCGCCATATTTTAGTAAGCCGGATTTAATGCAAAGCTTGCAGAAGTCTGCATTTTTCTTAGTCTGAATAATTTCCTGCAATGACATTTTTCTGATATCCCCGAAGGAATACACAGCCAAGCCTCGTTCTACACCGCAACACGGTAGCAGTTCACAATATTCATTTATTGTTAGGATATCAAATTGGCTGCAATGTTCAATTCGGTCTGGCGTTGAGCTCAGATCTTTATAAAAATATGTTATAAGTTCACTTCTGGTTTTTTCCATCTGATCGTAGCTCATCGTCTTATTTCTGAAAGCTTCCATTAGTTTGAAGCCGTTCAAAGTAGCGAAAATGGGAGAACATTCGATGTTTAACTCTTTAGCGAAAAGTTTGATATAAGGAATTTCTGTTATGTTAAATTGATAAACATGGAAACTGATATTGAAAGTGCCGGTATAACCACTTTTTCTCCAAATAATAACCATTGAAACAAGATTTCGTTTAACTGCTTCAAAATCAAATCCATGTATGCGGTTATATGAATCCTGACTGAACCCGGACATCGAAAATATTACTCTTTCGCAGTTTCTAAGCAAATGAGGAGGTAGTATCTTCAGAATAGAACAATTGGTGCTAATTATATAGCGTAAATTATGCTCACAAATTATTGACAATATGCTTTCAAGCTCGGGGTGAAGAAAAGGTTCTCCCCAGTTGAATAACGATAAAGTAGTTTGACCAGGAACAATTGTCTGTGTTTCTATTAGATGTTTGATTGTTTCTCTGAAGTCATCGATGCTAATAAACTTTCTAGCTTTGATGTCCTCCATGTTTCTGCCGATAACACAATTTTTACCAGTGACGCAATAGGGGCAGTTGCCGTTGCAGACACCGGATATTTCCCAGTAGACTGTTGAATACATTTTACCTCTAATCAGTTAAATCTTACATTAAGTCGTGCACCTATCTTTTGAATAAAAGCAGCAGGAGATGTAATTGCTCCTCTGGGACAAGCTGTACATACTGGACGAAGATTTCCCTCTAACAAAGATGTACGCAGTTCCTGTGCTTCTTTTCCATTTAGTATTTCTTGAGCTGAACGGCCATCATCCAAATGACCGATTACATTTTCCATATAACAACAGGCAATGATTTCGCCCGTGTGCGGGATCATAAGCGTAGACCAGGGAGTATCGCAGTCTCGAGTTTCGCCTGGAATAGCCTTTAATGTATGTGCATATGAAAACACTTCATTCAGACCCTGTAATTGGAGAACTTCTGGTTCGCGTGTAGTATTAGGATCACCCAGCCTTTTAAGTATAGAGTTCTTTACATCTTCGAGCAATGATGGTGAAACGTTAAATGAGAGACCAGAAGAGAGCAGAATCTGCTCGCACTCCCCGAGATCTCCAATAAATTTGCGCAAGACGTCGACTGATTGTCTTGTAATCCAGTCGATATCCTTAGATTCCATGAGCTCTGCTGACATCTGGAGTGGGATAAGATTGATTCCGCTGGCTTTGCATCCTATCGCGAAATGTGCAAACCGCTTCATATTACTGGCTATAGAAATGTTGGAAACAACGCCGACCCAGGTGATGGGAGGACAGGGAACTTTCAGTGAAGCAGCTGCGGCGCGGATGAGACTCATGTTGTATGCTATGTTTGACAGCTTCAGCCCTTTTCTCAGGCGCAGCAGAACTTCCGGATCCGCTGTGTCAATACTGACAGCAAGAGAGGCGCACTGGGCGAGAACTTCAGCCTCTTCCCATGTGAACTGTTTTGCAAAATTGCTTGGTATATTTACTGCAAAACCTTGCGTAATCAATGTTCTTACTTTGTTCATCCAATCAGGATGCAGTGTAGTTTCTCCGGCACTTAATAGACAGATATTTCTAATGCCCGTTTCTTTACAGAATTTGATTGCCTTGTTGTAAACAGCTTCTTCGATATAGCCGTTTTGATATTTGGCATTTATTGATTCTCTTGGGCAGTAAATGCAGTTTAGGTTGCAAATGTTCGATAGCCCGAGAATTACGCTCATTTGAGCCGGATTACACCTCGTGAGCACAGAATTGCGCAAGTCCATAACCGGAAGTCCCCCATAATAGATTACTTTAAGTTTTACTTTACAATACTCAATAAAGTAAACACTATTAGCGGATATCGGCAGTTAACGGAAATTTATTAACCTATTTGTAGGCGTGAACTGTCAGTCTGCATGGCAAAAGGTTGTTTCCTGCATATGCGGCACCATCAGGCGGATACGGTGAACTGACCTGAACTTCTCTAAAACCGGCTGCACGACATGCTTTTTGCAGTCCAAGGAGATTAGGAGCAAACCAATTTGATGAGTCATTGTTTAATTCATCTGCTTCGTAGAACTCGAAAAGGCCTTTCTGCTCCAGAGAATTTATATAAATACCTTGTGTTTCAATGACAGCTAATTCGCGTGTAATAAGAGCCAGTCTTTTAAGACCTTCAAGCGGATTCTGCAGATGGTATAGTACCCCTAGGAAGAAAACGACATCCCATGTCCCAAGTTCTACAAGATCCATTTTCATGAAATCGGCTACATATTGTTCAACCTTGCTGTTTCGCAGAGTATGTGCGGTATCAAAGCCTTTTTTCCCGGGAAGCATTCCGGGATTCCAGATGCTGGGCATACGGATAGGTTCCTGTGGCATAACCCGCCGACCTTCCAGAATATCTTTCCTGATTTTATTGCCGAATTCAAGATCGAGGCTCCAGACATAATGGTCAAGGGCACAGACCCGTTTAGCACCGCATTCCTCCGCTTTGAATGAGAAGTAACCATCCCATGCACCGATATCTAGAACCGTTCTTCCAGTGAGGTTATTGATGCCGATGCTTTTCCATTCATTATTGAGGATATCGATTGTTTTGAAGCCAGGAGTAACCAGACCGTCGCCGCAATCTATACTGTGCCACCAATAACCGACATTATTGATCATTTTGGCTTTTTCATCTCTGTTCATATTTACTCCTGTGATAATTCAAGTTCAGGTTTAACATTTACTTTAACTTTTCATTTTCAAAGCATCATTATTCTAATATACTTTCCTTTTAAATAACCGATATATATAATACATGATAATAGTTGGGTTTTAAAGATTGTAGAAACGGCAATAGAGGAGCTTAAAAAATGAAAGCAGAGCTGAAACCGCGTATCGAACTTGCCAACCGGACTAAATTGGAAACAGTTATTCCGTTAGAGGTGCCTTTCACAATATTTGTCGACCCATCGGATGCCTGCAATTTCCAATGCAAGTTTTGTCCCACAGGGAACCGCGAGATGCTCAAAGGGATTAATAGAATACCAGGGATAATGGATTTTGATCTTTACAAGAAGATCGTTGATGATATCTGTGAGTTTCCGCATCCTATCAAAGTGCTGCGGCTTTATAAAGATGGTGAACCATTGATGCATCCGAAGTTTCCTGAAATGATTGCCTATGCGAAGCAGAAAAAATGTTCAATTGAAGTGGATACAACAACCAATGCTTCACTCCTTACTCCTGAAAAAAGCCGCCAGTTGATAGATGCCGGTTTGGACAGAATAAATATTTCTGTTGAAGGTGTTTCCAGTGAACAGTATAAACAGTTTTCTGGATACGAACTTGACTTTGAGAAATATGTCGAAAATGTAAGGTACTTTTACGAGAATAAGAAGAACTGCCTGGTATGCGTCAAGATCTGCGGAGATATTCTATCTGAAGAAGAGAAAAAGAAATTCCTCGACACGTTCGGGAATATTTCCGACAGAATTTTCATCGAGCATATTGCTCCGTGCTGGCCTAATTTTGAACTGACCGATGTAAAAGTAAATAATGAACAGGGTATTTATGGTCAGCCCATCAAAGAGGTAATGGTTTGTCCCTACATTTTCTATTCAATTTCCATCAATTCAGATGGCAAAGCAAGTCTCTGCTTTCTAGATTGGGCGAGAAAACTTATTGTCGGCGATGCCCGCACAGAAAGCATAAAAGAGATTTGGAACGGTGAAAAACTGTATGAATACAGGAAACTTCATCTCGAAAAAAGAAGAAAAGAACATCCAGTTTGCGGAGTCTGCGGCCAGTTGACCCATTGTCTGCCGGATGATATTGATCAATATTCTGAAATGCTACTTGAAAAAATCAGTAAGGCAAGATGACAAAAAAACCTGTAACTGTTTTGCATATAACTCCCCATCTCGGCGGAGGAGTCGGCAGAGTTGTATTAAATTACCTCGATTATTGTCGGGATAGTTCCGGTTATAAGCATAAAGTCCAATGTCTGGAATATGCCAATGAAGGGGCAAAAACCTCACTCGCGAAATCTGGTATTGAATATTCAGATGACATGTATTTGAATCACAATGCGTTGCTTAGTGAAGTTGCCGCTGCCGACATAGTGCTTGTTCACTGGTGGAATCATCCGCTGCTCTACTCTCTTCTTGTGAGGGAACACTTTCCGGCAAGCAGGATAATCTTCTGGAGTCATACCTTTGGAGCCCATGCTCCATATGTTTTTCCGCCTGCTGCTCTGAATTATCCCGACTATTTTGTCTTTACAACCCCTCTGAGCTTGGAACTACCTGCGATAAAAGCTCTGTCCGAGGAACGAAAGAAAAGGCTTCGTGTTGTCTGGTCAACCGGTGGGGTTGAACGGCTTATTAAGCAGGAGAGAGTTCCTCACGATGGATTTAATATCGGATATGTAGGCACAGTAGACTACTGTAAAATGAGCCCTGACTTTTTAGAAATTGCGAGAGAAGTAAACATACAGAATGCAAAATTTATTGTCTGCGGCGGTCCTTCAGAGAAGGAGATTGCATCAGAAGCTGCAACGGCAGGTATTTCTGAAAAGTTCACATTTACCGGATCCATTTCCAATGTTGAGGAGCAATTCAGTAAGTTTGATATTTTCGGATACCCTCTGGCTTCCTATCACTATGGAACCTGTGAACAGGCTCTTGCAGAGGCTATGGCAGCTGGAATTCCGCCAGTGGTTATGAATAACCCCACCGAGACACTGATGGTAAAAGATGGACAGACCGGTCTTGTAGCAGAAGATTCAAGAGGTTTCGCAGAATGTATAAGAATGCTATATAATGACATTGTTCTTCGCAAACGGCTGGGTGAAAATGCCAGAAAACATGCTGCAGAAAATTTCTCGATGAAGAAGATGGCTGACAGCTGGAACAGGATATTTGAAGAAATTATTGTTTTGTCAAAAAGTGATCGTTGTTGGAAAGGGACATTTACCGGATCGGAAGCAGTCCCGCATCAACTTTTTCTGGAGTCCATATACGGCAGCTGCGGGCAGTTTATGGATTACTGTAATGCAGAGGATGAAACAGGCAGACAGAAAATTGAAAATGAAATTATTGGGCTGGGTAAAGAGAGCAGTTTGTGGAGAGCAGCAACAAGGGGAACTCCTGCGCATTACAGTAAATTCTTTCCGGAAGATGGTGTTTTGGCGGAGTGGAGCAGATTATTAAACCTTAGATGAGGTAAAGTTATATGTCAAATAACGCTTCTAAAAATTATCCTCTTGTACAGGTAGGAATGCCAATTTATAATGGTGGAAAATATCTTGAGATTGCTCTTGGCGCAGTGGTCGCACAGGATTATCCTAATTTCGAAATTATTGTTGTTGATAATGCATCAACAGACAATACAGTGGAAATTGTGCGCGAATTTATGAAAACACATAAAAACATACGACTTTATATTAATGAGAAACATATAGGTCTTGCTAATGGTAGAAAACCATTTGAGCTTTCAGATGCACCATATTTTTTATGGGCTGCGCACGATGATAAATTTGAACCAACTTTTATTTCAAAGACCGTGGCAGTGCTAGAACAACACCCTGAAGCCGTGTTATGTAACGGACTAACCAGATTCATGGATGAGAACGGCAATACGATTCCTGGTCCAAATAATAATGAAATACATACTCTTGGGATGAATACCACAGAGAGAGTTTCATCTTTATGCGCAAAATTGGGTTGGTTTGCAAGTTATAGCATGATGCGGGCAGATATGCTTAGAAAAGTAAAGCTTGATTTTACAGATAACACCTTCGGATCAGATGTGATATTTCTAGAGGAATTTGCCCTTCTTGGTAATTTTATACTGCTGCCTGAAGTTCTGTTTAATTACCGAATCGTCCATACGTCTGTAAGTCAAACTATGGTCAGACAAAGTGATCCGTCAGGAAAACGACCAACATTCTATACTGATTTGGCCAAAAATCTTCTTGATATGATAGCGCATACTGATTTGCCTGATAATGAAAAACAGGTAGTAAGAGAATCACTTTTCAAGACGGTATGTTTTAAGAACACAATTTGGCACAATCTCTTCATTGAAGAAAACTACGACTATTTCAAGAATAGTATGCAGAATTGTAATAGTGCTGACAACCCTGACAAAAATGAGGTTGAGACAATATTCAGGAATTTGGTATTTAATACTAAATTATCTAATCCTCAGTTTGAAGGGTATGTCTTACGTGGATGCGTACCTGTATCTCAGGCCCCTTTCGGTTTCAATATCATTTATGATTCTGATTCCTTAGAAGAAAATGCAAAGTTAAGGGAAGATATTCAGCTATTAAGAGAACTCCTTTATCCCATCTCTCTTGTTAATATAATCTATTCTGATCATTTAGCAGGATGTGACATGCCATATGCTGTGAATCTGTTTTACATAAGTGATAACTTAAAATTTGTTACATGGTCTTCAAAACTTCAATTGAAAAATAGACTGAATGTTTTAGCAGGATCGAAAAATTCCGCTTTAGTTACCTTTGATCATTACGCTGAGTTGCTGAATGCGGATTTGTGTAAGAGTTATTATGATGAATTCCTGAAGAAAATATCAGCATTGGACATTCCGCTAATAAGTAACTTCATAGAACTTACAACAAAATTTGTTGAGCAGGGAAAGTATTCTGAAGGTTTACAATATTATACAAAATACAGGGAATTCTATGAATCCAACGCAACTATGCGAGAGTTTGATGCACTAATGGGGAAGCTTAGAAATAAATTAAGCTGAGTGTTTTTTCTTCATCCATGAAATAGTTTTTATAAGTCCTGCGTCGATGTCGATTTGCGGGACAAATTGGATAGTCTTGGCAAGCTTATTTATATCGGCAATGACACTAGGTGGGTTATTTGCAATAGTGGTTGATTCTTTGAATTTTACTTCGCATGAACTTTTTAAAATCTGTTTCACTTTGGACGCAATGTCGAAAAGAGAAAGACCTTTTCCACTGGCTATATTGATTATGCCGTTATAGTCAGAAAAGAGAAGTTGTTTGTATGCAAGCGCCGCATCTGATACAAATATATAATCACGAATTAACGCACCGTCTGTGTTAATATTAATGTTTTTGTCAACAAGAAGCGAGGATATTATTGTAGGAATAAGCCTCTGAGAATTTTCACCTGGACCATATATCATAAACAAGCGCCCAGAGGCATAAGAATAATTATTGAGATTGGAAAATCTTATTATCTCACGTTCAAATTCCAACTTAGAATTGCCATATATTGTTCCGGGTTTGTCCTCGCTAATATACTCTTTAAGAGGCTGATTTATGTTTTCCCATGAGTATTGAGCACATGTACCTGCCGATATACCGCGAAGGCCACCTGATTTGTAAAAATATTTGAATAATTCTATACTGCTTTCGGCCCATCGGATATTGTCATTGCTATTCCAAAAAATACCGGGGCGTGCTTCCCAAGCAAGATGAAGTAAATGTGTTGGTTTGGTTTCGTCAATAAGTTTCCGGCAGGAGGCGACATCTAACAAGTCACAGGATATAATGTTTTTGCTGTCGTTTTGTAAATAATTGATGTTTTTCGGTGATTTGATGGTAAAAATCAGGTTATCATCTTTGGTAAGTATATCTAATAAATGTCTTCCGATAAAGCCGGATGAACCGGTCAGTAGTATTCTTTTGTTTCCCATTACTCAAGATTGTCCGCCAAGCTTACCGGAGAGTTTTATCATTAGTGTGTCGAATTTGTCAAGTTCTTCACAGGGTGGATAGTTGACTTTTCCGTTTTTGTAGGTTTTTATGGCTTCTGCAAAATTTTTATTGTCAATTTCTTCAAGAATACTGCCGAAAAACGATGACATTGATGGTGTTGGTCTTGGTTCATTGCTGATTTCCAGGAAAGAGTGCATATTCCTGGTTTTGAAGTCACCAACAACCTTATTGTAAATATTCGTAACTGTTTTGGCGCTCCGCTCCCAGGAAAAATCTTTGATTTTGTTGGAGCTTTTACTGCTTCTTGGAGCCATCATGGCGTCCAACAAAACTGTTCTCATTCCATTCGGATCATCAGGACTGATAAACCAGCAGTCGTCTGTTGTGGCATAATCACCTATTGAACCCCAGTTGGATGCTACTGCATTGCAGCCGTAATATGCGGCTTCGAGGGTAACGAGTCCTGGGAGTTCAAACCAGCTCGGAAGACAATGAACTTTTGCAGCTCTATATGCAGATACGAGCATTTCATCACTGAGCTTTTCAGCAAAGATTGTTTTTCCTTTTCTTTTGAACTCCCTACAGAGCCGCATATATTCGGATTTTTCATGCGTTGCTCCAATGCAAAACACAATTGGAATATCATCGAATTCGAGTGCTTTGAGGAGCATGAGTTGGTTTTTCCTGGATTCCATTCTGCCTACGCAGAGGATAAAATCTTTGACACCATATTTACGTTCGAATAATTCCGGACCTACGTCAATATCTTTTACAGAACAGCCGAAGGGTGCTATTTCAATTGCGGTGTTCGGGAAAAGTCTGTTTAGCGTTTTACCCTCAGATGCTCCGCAAGCAAGCAGTGCTTCAGCAAAAGTCCCTGCAATCAACGATGTTGTGTCTCGTGCCTCGGGTAAGGTTAAAAGTTCTGCTAACCCCATTTCGAAAATTTGTGGTAATTGTTTTTTATCCCTATACATCCAGAAGAGCCGTGTGGCAAAATTTGCCTTTATCTGATATTTTCTAAAATCCTCCTGTAATGTTGTAACAACATAAGGTACACCTGCATTAATTGCATTTTTCGCAAATGCCTCAGTGTAATGCGGAACGGTAAGATTGAAGATATGAACTAAATCGTAATCAGACAAATCAGGATGATAATCAGAACTGAAGTCTATTTGCATCCCTGTTTTCTGTAGAATTTCCTGCAGCCTGTTCATTACTACTGTATCGCCACCAGGAACACGATATGC
>JAEUSG010000315.1 GCA_016788315.1 Fibrobacterota bacterium
TCTCCGCTCGATACAGCATGTTTACTTATTGTACCTGCATAAAAAGTGACAGCCAGAATTATCATAAGCAGACTGAAAACACGTCTGAACTTATCAAATCGTGGACTATTTACAACACTTTTATCAACAAACCCCAGATAAACAGCCGCAGCAAGCGCCACGAGAACCATAACCGTGTTTGCGCTCTCTTCGCCAATTATTGGTATCAGATAATAAGCGGCCATTGCCGTAAGCACAAAGCCGAAAAACTTCTTTATCCAATTTAGCCAGCCGCCGGAAGTTGGCAGTTTTTTGAGAGATCCGGAAAAAAGTCCAAGAATAAAGAAAGGGGTTCCAAGCCCTGCGGATAGAGCAAAGAAATAAATGAACCCTATAAATGGATCCTGCCGTTCAGCGACATGAACAAGAAGCCCCGCCGTTACCGGGCCGACACAGGGAGCGGCAACGACTCCGACAATCATCCCCATAATCAGCGCACCTGCAAAACCCTGACGGCCCACTGCCAACTGATTTAAAAATGACGGCAGACGGAATTCAAATAGGCCAAACATAGAGAGCGCGAAAACAAAAAAGAGCAGTGAAATTCCAACAACGACAGCGGGATGCTGCAGAGCAGAACCAAGTATGCTGCCGGACAATGCCGCCAAAGTTCCCAGAGCTGAATATGTAAGTGCAATTCCCAAAGCATAAAACGCTGACAGGAAAAAGGTCTTTTGTCTGCTGCCGGACGCCTGCGATGTAAAAAAGCCAAGCGTAATTGGAATTACCGGATAAACACATGGCGTTAAACAGAGGCCTATTCCACTGACAAAAAGGAAAAAAAGTGCTGCAATGAGTCCGCTGCCTGCAAGCTTACCCGATATGCCATCGCCCTGTTTTGCCTTACCGTCTAATGGCACTTCGATAGCCAGTTTGCTTTCGGTAGGCGGCAGACAGACCTTATCATTACACCCCTGATACTTAAGTATTGCGGTAAATGCAACACTTCCGGTATCGGAAAGTGCTTTCAATTTTATCTTGAACGGAACGCTATTCTCATAGAGTTCTTCCGTAAGGCCCATCAGCATCTTCTTTTCGCCAACCGGGTACTCAACTCCAAGTGTTTCACAATTCTTAATATCAGTAAGAACCATAACTGATGGTATAAGGTATGGATCCGTCAGATTGTGTCCCCACACATGCCAGGTGGGGGTAATAACAGCATTTACAGTTACTGTGAATGTGTCGCCAGCTGCAACACTTTTAGGTAATTCTCCAATTCTTAGTGTTAAAAGAGTATCAGCAGAATAGGCAAAAGAGAAGGCAAAAAGGCAAAGTGCAAATAGTGTTTTCATAATACATAATATAAACAGTTTTTTTATCAAAAAAAACCTGCATTTATTTAAAAGATTAGCATAAATGATATACATTTATTTAAATGATTTGATTAAATGTATGTATTTTTATATATTTTGCAAAAAAGGACAATTATGACCGATCTTAGTTCAATTCTAGAGTTAGACCAGCTCGCACGAAAAGAGGCCGCTAAATTTATAAAAAAACGATACCTTTACACTACTCTGATAGAAAAAGGGGGGCGACACTTTATAGGTATAGCTGGCCCGAGAGGAGCCGGAAAAACAATCCTGCTGAAACAACTGGCATTAAATCTGCCGGACTCCCTTTACCTCTCAGCTGATACGATACAGGAAGGGCAGCTTTTTGAAACTGTAAAATTGGCATCAGAAAAATTGAACATAAAAACCATTTTAATTGACGAGATCCATTTTCAGAAAAATTTCGATGCAATATTAAAACGTATTTTTGATTTCCTAGACGTAAGAATCTTTTTTACAAGTTCCGTATCTCTTAAATTATACGAGTCGGCGTATGATCTTAGTAGAAGAGTGGAAATAATCCCTATAGGCACATTTACACTAAGAGAATACATACGGTTTAAGCACAACATTGAACTGCCATCATTAACCATCGATGACATTATAGAGCGACGATGGGCAACAGACCACGCCAGATTCGAGTTTGAATTTGAGTCATACATAAAGGGCGGACTTATGCCTTTCTCTCTAAACGAACCTGACATACTTACACTTTCCAGAAACATCCTTACAACAGTAATTTCAAGAGACATTCCGTCCGTTCAGCGTGTTCATGTTGACGAATTACGTACTATTGAAAAAGTTGTAGCGTTTGCAGGTAAATCAGCCGCCGAAGACATCAATCCATCAGTAATAGCCAACAACCTTGGTGTTACCCGGTATATGGCTGAACGATATATTAAGTGGCTTGAACAGGCGTTCATATTGAATCCTGTTCTACCTGCGGGAACAAACCTTCGTAAAGAGCCGAAAATATTAATGAGACTTCCATACCGATTGCTTTATTCAGACTATGAAAGCGCAAAAGGGTTTTTACGTGAAGACTTCTTTGCAGAGATGATGTTCAACTGTTCCATTCCATATGAATATCTAAAATCTAATCGTGGTGAGAAAACTCCGGATTTTCTTGTTCAATACAGTAACGAAAGCATTGTTATTGAAATTGGCGGAAGAAGCAAAGGAAGAGATCAGTTCAAAAACTTCACTGAAAAGACAAAAAAACTGATTCTAGCTCATGGAGACAACATAAAGGAAAACCAGCGCCCCCTTTTCATGCTTGGATACTTATAAGTGCTGTTTTATCTATAATTTATATATTTTATTTGACTTATAAATCATTATTGCCTATTTTTATTGAGTGAGACGCAAAATTACCGAAAAATTGCTGGATTGGAAAAAGAATCCAAAACGGCAACCACTACTGCTTTTTGGTGCAAGACAGGTAGGGAAAACGTACGTTGTTAATGATTTTGGCAAGGCTCATTTTGATAATATTATATATGTCAACCTTGAAGTTAATGTAAGTGTTGCTGCTGATTTTAACAATGACATCTCTCCTAAAAGCATAATCAACCGCCTGGAAATTTTTTATAAAGAAAAAGTAATTCCGGGTAAGACTCTCATATTCTTTGATGAAATTCAATCCTGTGAGAGGGCTCTCACATCCTTGAAATACTTTTCTGAGGATGCCCCGGAATATCATGTAGCTGCAGCTGGAAGCCTGCTCGGTGTTGCTATCAACAGGGAAAAATATTCGTTTCCTGTAGGCAAAGTTGACTTATTACATCTATACCCTTTAGACATGGAAGAATTCTTATGGGCAACAAATAACGAACAGCTTTCAGTTGAAATCAGAAAATCATATGCAGAAATGAAACCAATGCCATCCCTTCTCCACGAAACAGCAATAAATGCATTCAGAGAGTATCTGATTGTTGGAGGAATGCCGGCTGTTGTTCGCGAATTTTCTCAGAGCCAAAAGCTGCTTGATGCAGCTAATGTTCAGTCCATGATTGTTAACACCTATATTGCAGACATGGCAAAATATACAACACCTTCAGAAACCACAAAGATAATGGCCGCCTTCAATTCCATTCCAGCGCAATTGGCTAAAGAGAACAGAAAATTCCAGTATAAAACAATCCAGCGCGGAGGTTCGGCAACGTTTTTCGGGCCATCTATAGACTGGTTAAGTGCAGCAGGACTTGTTGTCAAATGTAACAAGGTTGAGCATGGACATATGCCACTCCCCGCATATCAGGATTTATCCAGTTTTAAGCTTTATATGACAGACACCGGTTTGTTAACATTCAAATCCGGAATGGCTGCACATAATATTCTAACGACTATTGAAATGAACAATACTTTTCTTGGTGCTATTATCGAAAACTATTGTGCAGCTCAACTCAAATGTAATTGGAATGAGATATTCTACTGGAATTCAGATCACGCAGCTGAAGTTGATTTTGTTTTACAAGATCAGGATAAGATTATTCCGATTGAAATCAAAGCAAACCTTCATACAAAATCACGAAGTTTGGGCATATATAAAGACAAATATAAGCCACTATACTGTATACGGATTTCGGGTAAGAATTTCGGCTTTGAGAACAACATAAAATCTTTACCTCTTTATGCGGTATTTTGCCTTATCAGTTTATGAATTTATTGACAATTAAGAACTATTATTTTTAACTTTCATGCTAAATACAAGGAATACAATGTTAACATATTTATTTACGATATTCATTATTATTGCTGTCCCTGCATTTGGTATTGACAGCAACAACAAAGTTCTAAAAATGAGCCTGGAACGGCAAATCGACTCAATCCGCAGCACATACGATCAACTATCAAAACATCAGCAGCATTACGCAGACTTAAAAGCAGATAGCTTAAACCAACTAATCGATGCAATAACTCTCAACATCCTTGCAACAAGACAAGAAGGCATTGTTACTGTCACAAACAACAATACTCCGCTGATTTCAACAAATCCAGAAACAGTTGCCGAATTGTCAAAATTAATATCATCAAACAAAAGGGCTGCAACAGCCGGCATGGTGATTTTCTATACTGGGATAGCTTTAAAAACTTATGGAATTGTCTACAATTTCACTTCAGATGTCAGCAACGAACCATCGAGCAATAATAGTTCATCTTCAAATATTTTCAGTAACCCTTTTTTCTTAAGCAGTGATCTCTGTTTAATTGCTGGTCCGCTATTGACTTATGCTGCAAGTACAAATCTAAGGGCTGATTTGGTAAGACTTAAAATTAAAGACCCTACAAATAATCTCGCATGGGATAGTTACAAGCAAGGGTGGATGTTTGAGGGTATCGGACTGGGTTGTTTCCTTATAGGCGTTATCTTGGGCGACGCAACAAACACAAACATTATCCCATTTGTGGGAGCTGTTACTTTCATCGGTTTTGATATTGCAGCATTATATCAATTTGGGAAATCTGCCCACCGTGCAGGTTCATATATAAAGTCGATTGAAACAGAACAGCAGGGAAACAGACTGCATTTTACTCTTTCACCACAAATTGACGTAAATGGGAAAGCAGGCCTAAAAGCAACACTCAATTATTAAAAAACATCGGTAATAATTCTGCATATCTTAATTGCACTCTGCCATCTATCTAATCGGTATCCATTTCAATACTGCGCAACCGGCGTCAGTTTTTACACGTATAAAGTATAAAGATGAAGATAATGACTGACCATTATATTTCCATCTTCTCGCAGAGACATCTGAAAAATGTTTAAGTCTACGTCCTGAAGGATTATAGATTTCAATTTCACGTATTGACCGATCGGAGATTATCTCAGGCACAGAAGCAGTGTTATTATATATCCCGATTTTCGAGGAGGCTCCTGATTGAATTATTTCTAATGCGGTACCCGGTGTAGCTGTAAAAGTAATTTTGTCAACATTATAACTGCCGCCAATTATTTCAAGCCGAAGAGTCTTTGAATTTCCTCCTGCCTTTACCTGTACATTCTCTGCAGAAAAATCATTGTACGTTGTCCAACTTCCACTGGGAGTAATATCAATTGTTGTCAACGTATCATTATCAAGTAACATACGGAGCTTCATATTCGTGTTTGTGCTCGCACTGGCTGTTTTGGCGGTTATTCTGTATAAACCGGCTGGTATATCGACAAAATATTTTAGCCATTCTCCTTCTCCGGTCCAGCAAATTGTATAGCCTCCTGTTATAGACTGTTTGTCAACTTCATCCATACGATATACATTTCCGTGATCCACAGCATCCAAATCATGAAAAGCGACACCCTCACCACCTTCATCGTAATTCTCACACTCCACGACACCAGGCAGCACTGTATTTCTGCCATTATATGGCGTTCTACTGGACGCCTTGCCGAAAAAATCAGCTGTCAAATCCGAAGAATCAGAGGAGTAAAAGGAGATATCGAGAAAATCAATATCCACAGCCCCGCTTATCTCCCCAGGGCAGCGGAAGGCAAGTGTCTGAACCCCACTGTCAAGAACAACAGCCATTGACAGTTCTGACCATACAGCATATGTCTGCTCAGACTTCCCCACACGGAGAACCCTAGCCTCTTTTCCATTTATATCAAGAGCCAGCAATCTGTATCCGGTTGTATGATAACGGAGTTTCAGCAGATAACCGCCCGATTTTGCTGCTGCGACCGTAAAAACGCAGCTGTCACCCGGAGCATCCAGTCCGCCAACGTAGCCAGACCCGGAATACCCGGCAACAGACTGTGAAAGTGCGCCGCCGGCAAACCCTGTTGATTCTGCTTCAAAATGACTCACTTGAGAGGTCGATAAATATACAGGAAGAAATTGCAGTCCGTAAGGAGCACGGCCTGTAGCTGTAATCCAAAGTTTTTTTCCATCAGCCTTAGTGAATTTCTGAATGGGATAAGCCCAGGTAAGATTATCTCCTTCTTTATAGTTGACATTTTCTTCAAGAACACGTTTCCAAGGCCCCCAGGGATGCAGAGATTCAAATATGCGAAGAGTGCTTTCCACAGGAGGATTAAGCCAACTGTCGCTTGTGAAAGAGGTCATGACGTACCTGCCCAGACCATAGTTGTACACTATGCCGGTCCAGCCATTTTTTAAACTTATCAATTGACCGGCCATTATGTCATTAGTCCAGGCGGAGTCCTGCATACCGTCACCAGCCTTAAAATACTGCATTTTTGTCTTGTCAAGAAGAGGCAAATCTGTTCGTTTGATACGGCCAAGAAAATACCCACCATTGGAGGTGGCGGTCAGATATACATAGGTCTGCGCATTATCAACATCTGGAGCAACTCCACCTTTTCCATATTTTATAAAGTTGACCTGCCCCCATTCCTCTCTAGCAAAAAATGATGTATTCAGATTATCTGCAGGAATTACATTCTGCTGTCCCAAATGATTTGTCCAGTTTGCACCGCCGTCAGTAGACTTTAGCATGTTTGTATGATGAAAGACCCACGCACCAGGAACCTGACTGCTGTAGCAGACATTATGATAAAGGATTCCGTCGACCTCGTATAAACCAGTCGAATAATTTGGTATACCACTGAATGTGTTACTTAGTATTCCAGGGTTAATATTTCTTCCAACAAGCGTTGATGTGCTTTCGGGAGTGCCAAGAAGTCTGCAGATACGGTTATGCTGATAGTCGGTACCTGTAAAACCTACACCATCATTCATTTGAACCAGCAGTGAATCATTTGAACACCAGGTTGGATCCCAGGTATCACCATATAAAGTTGAGCCGACCATGCCTGGCATAACAGTCCTCTTGCCGAAGACAGCCATCGTGACTTGTTCAGCATAAAGAACCGCAGTGGACAATATCAATAATACGAATAATGATTTCATATCCATCTCCTGTTTTAGATATACAACAAATATACGAACAGGAACTGTCATGCAAAATGGTTAAAACTGCTTACTTTTGTCTAAAACTGCTATTTAAAGAACACCTGTTCAATCACGAATTTAGGGCTTCAAGAACAAGTCTAAACATCTTTTCATGTCCAGCAGGTCCTGGATGAACACCGTCTACCAGGTCTGAATTCGGAAAAGCTGCACTCATGTCGATCCAGTCTGCTTTTTCTTCGATAGCTACTTTCTTTGAAATATCAACCATAACCCGCCAATTGGCAGCTTCGGTACGATCACATGGGGTCATTGAGAGAATCCAGGCTCTTTTACCGCTTCGATGTATTATTCTCACAATCTTACGGAGATTATCGGCAAATTTTTCGGGACTGACTATCTTTGGTTTATTAAGGAGATCGTTAAGTCCAACACTGACAATGACATGGTCAACGTGTTCACGACGTGCCTTAAGCTCAACGGGGATTCTATCCAGCACTTCTGAACTGCTCTGACCGCCAATTCCAAGAGAAAAGCAGTGGTCGCCGAGGCCGTTTGCCATAAGATGAAGTTTAAGCCTGCTGACCCATCCCCCCTTTTCACCATCGATTCCACCGTGAACAAGGCTATCGCCCCAAACACCTATCTGCAGCCACCCTTTTTTGTCATCTGCCATCTTTTATCCATCCGTGCTGAGTATTTCGCCAAAACAATTGAGCTCCTAAAATAGGATCTCAGCAAGGGAGATATCAACAATGGTTCTTTTTTCCACCCCCCATGATAAGTTATCTTATACCCTTACATGTTATACGAAGTAGACCTCGAATTATTCAAAGGGCCCCTTGATCTGCTGCTCTATCTTATCAGAAAAGATGAGATAAGCATCCGTGAAATTGAAATTTCCCGGATCACAGATCAATATATGGCCTACATTCAGGCACTGCAGGAGCTAGATCTGGATCTTGCGGGCGACTTTCTTGTAATGGCGGCTGTCCTCATGCGTCTGAAGGCGCGCGAGCTTCTGCCGCAGAGTGAACGGGAAAAGCTGGATGATGATCCAGATTTCATTGATCGCGAAAAACTGATTAAGCAGATTGAAGAGTACGAGCAGTTTAAACAGATTGCCACCACTCTGAAAGAACGCGAAGAGGAGAATTTCGGCTCCTTTTACCGTTCCAAAGCGGAAGGCATCACCTTCAGTGCTGATGATTTCCTTGCACAGAAAGATGTTGAGATTTACGATCTTCTTATCGCTTTCAAGCGTGTCATGGAAACTGCCAAACAGGCTCCGCAGTACTATATGGAAGCGGACAACGTTACTATTGACGATAGAATAGAAAGTGTGCTAAGTCAGATTACCGAAAGCAAGACACTTCCGTTCTCAAAACTCTTTGAGGATGATCCCAGAAAAATTGTTCTAGTCGTTACTTTTATGGCAATTCTTGAACTTATACGAATGCAGCTCATATCATTCAGTCAAGACTCTGATTTGGGCGAAATATGGATCAGTGAAAAAGAGCAGAGCGAAGATGGAAAAGCGGTAAATATGATTGAACGGGCCGGTTCCAACACGGAAATGAAGCCTGATACAGAGGAAAAGAACGAAGAAAAGGCGGAAGAAAAGAATGAGTGAAGAGGAAGACAAAAAACCGTTAGAGCTTGATGCAGAGCTCACTGATGAGGATCTTAACGAAGAGGCTAATTCCGAGGACTCCCTCGATACAGCCGAGATTGAGGCAAATCTGCCAAGCATTGTCGAAGCAATTATTTTTGCATCTGATGAGCCGATAAATGCACAGACACTCAAAGATCTTCTTAAAATCAATATTGAATCAAAAAGACTCCGCACAATAATAAGCGACATTAACCGAAAGCTCCAGGCTGACAGAAGACCTTTTGAAATATCTGAACATGCAGGCGGATTTCAGTACCGTACAATAACGGCTTATCAGAAATACCTTAAAGGTCTGTTCAAAGATAAAGCTGTCAGAAGACTGTCGGGTCAGGCATTAGAAACTCTCGCCATAATTGCATATAAGCAACCAGTAAGTAAAGCTGAAATTGAAGCTATCAGAAGTGTTAACACCGAAAGCTCCATGAAAACCCTTCTGGAGAAGCGGCTGATAAAGCTTCTCGGTAAATCAGAGGAAAAGCCGGGCAAACCTATTGTTTACGGAACAACAAAAGACTTTCTGAAATATTTCGGTCTGAACAGAATTTCCGACCTACCTAAACTCGAAGAGTTTGAGGAAATAGCAAAGTCATCAAGCAAAACAGAACTCATTCAGGATTTCAAGCGCGATACCGAGCGTACAGAAACACTTGCTCCGGCATCGGCCATAGCCGAAATGCCTGAAGAGGCGGTACCTCAGGAAGGCGAAGAGAAATTGCCCGAATCTGATGGTGATGAACTTACAGAAGCGGAATCTGAAGAGTACCGTATTGCTGAAGAGGCTGAGGCCAATCCGGCAGATGATGCACTCCCTCCAGAGGACTCTGAATCGGAGAATGAAGAGCCGGCAACCGACGAAACAACTCCCGGATAAAAAAGCACAATGTCAACTCCTTTGATGAAGCAGTATCACCGCATTAAGAGCGAAAACAGCGGTGCAGTATTGCTTTTTAGAATGGGTGACTTCTATGAGATGTTCGACGAGGATGCCATAATTGCCTCAAAAGTTCTTGGTATAGCACTTACCTCACGCAACCACGGTGAAGCATCAAAGACACCTCTTTGCGGCTTTCCATATCATGCACTCGACCGTTACTGCGCAAGGCTCGTAGCAGCCGGTCACAAGGTGGCTGTATGCGAACAGACAAGCGATCCAAAAGCCGCGAAAGGCATTGTAGAGCGTGATATAGTTGAAGTCATTACACGTGGCACAGCAACAAACCCCGAGGTTCTGAAAGATAAAGTCAACAACTACATCGCAGCAGTTATTGAGCACAAAGGTGTTGTCGGCCTTGCCGGTGCAGATGTATCAACAGGAGAATTCTTCTGCGGTGAAGCCCCTCCACAGGCAGCATTGCGTGAAATTGAAAAGATGGCCGCAGTTGAAATCCTTTACGGCACAGATGACCGCCGTGAAGCTCCTCCCGCCTTTCTTAAATATCTCGCCGCCTCTCCCCTGTTCACACCGGTTCCAGCGTGGCGTTTTTCGAAAGATGCCGCAGTTAAGGCACTCACAGCACATTTTAAAACAACAACTCTCGAAGGTTTCGGCGTTGATAATCTCGATGCTGGTCTGATGGCCGCCAATGCACTGTTTGAATTTATCCGTGAGCAGAAAAAGGGGCGCGTAGACCACATAAGAAAAATTTCACCGCTTATAACCGACCGATCAATGGCACTTGATGGTTCAACCATAAGAAACCTCGAAATACTTAATCCGTTGAACCCCGAAGATGTAGGTGGTACATTATTGGCAGTTGTTGACAGAACAAAATCGGCCATGGGCGGAAGACTTCTTAAACGGCTTCTTGTAAACCCTCTAAGAGACGCAGCTGCCATCAGAGAGCGACAGGATACCATAGAACTATTTCTAAACGATCCGGGTAAACGCGATAAGATTCGCACTCTACTCGGCAGCCTGTCCGACATAGAAAGACTATCTGCAAAAATCGGTTATGAACGTGCTACACCGCGCGATTTACACAATCTTAAAACTTCATTTTACGCTGTCCAGCAGATGTTGCCGATCCTTACCGAAAATAGCCAGAAACTTACTACTGAAATAGCAAACGCCATGTCTGGAACAGAAGTCATTACAGAACATCTTGAGAAAGCACTAGTTGACGAACCGCCACTATCAATTTCAGACGGTGGAGCATTCCGCAAAGGTTACAATCATGAACTGGATGCCATCATTGACGGCGCAGCAGACGGTAAAGAGTGGATTGCCTCGTTCCAGCCAAAGGAACGTGAGCGAACAGGCATATCATCCCTAAAAGTTGGATTTACACGCGTTTTCGGTTATTACATTGAGGTTTCTAAAACTAATATTGACAAAGTTCCGTCCAACTACATTCGAAAACAGACCATTGTAAACGGTGAACGTTTTATTACCGAAGAACTTAAAGTTTGGGAAGACCGTGTTCTATCTGCCGAGGAAAAACAAAAGGCTGTAGAAGTTATGCTTTTTACAGAACTCCGCAAATGGCTGATGGATCACCTTGGAGCAATACAAACTGTATCTGACAACGTTGCCTTTCTTGATGCGCTTGTTTCCTTTGCAGAAACAGCTTCAGCAAACGGATTCATCCGACCGGAATTTACAGACGGAGAATCAATAGAAATTGAAGATGGCCGCCATCCGGTAATTGAAAGCCTTGAACTTGGCGATCCCTTTGTACCTAACAATACTGTAATCAGAAAAGAGGGTGACTACATCCATCTGATTACCGGGCCGAACATGGCAGGTAAATCAACCTACCTCCGTCAGACTGGTCTTATCTGCCTTCTTGCGCAGGTTGGTTCATTTGTTCCTGCAAAGTCTGCCCGCCTTGCCATTGTCGACCGAATTTTCACCCGTGTAGGCGCTTCCGACCGCCTTGCTAAAGGTCTTTCTACCTTCCTTGTTGAAATGCAGGAGTTGGCAAATATTCTGAATAATGCGACATCGAAAAGTCTGGTGCTTCTTGACGAAATAGGCCGAGGCACCAGCACCTTCGACGGTTTATCAATTGCATGGGCGCTTGTTGAATACATACACGAAAAGATCGGTGCGAAAACTCTCTTTGCAACACACTACCATGAACTTACTGAACTGCCGCTTATACTTCCTGGTGTGAAGAATTATAATGTGTCGGTGAAAGAGTGGAACGAAGAGATTATCTTCCTCCGAAAAATTGTAGAAGGTGCCTGCGACCACTCTTACGGTATCCAGGTTGCCCGCCTTGCTGGTGTTCCATCGGCAGTTATAGTCAGAGCAAAAGAGGTTCTTAAGAATCTTGAAACGAACGAGCTAACACCTGACCAGAAACCTGTAATAGCCCGCCACGAAGAAAGTATTCCAACATCTGCTCCTAAAGCAGAACCAAATGCTGACCTTCAGCTAACGCTTTTCAATTCACAGCATGATGATGTAATAAGCGCACTGCGGAAACTGGATGTAAACGCTCTCACACCTCTTCAGGCTCTTACAACACTAGCCGATCTTCAGAAGAAGATTGGGTGAAATACAAACATAATTTCTTAAATTTCGGATCTATATTTCGAATGTTCAAATTCGATGAAAAACCGAATCAAAATCCCGATTCAAAATTCTGACATAAAATCATCCATTTGAAATTGCACACAAAATGTGCTATATTATTACTGTGCAGAAGGAGGCATTATGACTAAAAACGTAACTCTGCGAATAGATGAATCTCTCATCAAAGAATGCAGGCACATAGCAGTCGAAGAAAACAAGTCATTTTCACAGTGGGTTGTTGATATGATTACCGAGACAGTTGGTGCTAAGCGAAATATAAATAGATCGAGAAAAAGTGCACTTGCAAGACTTGACAAAGGACTCACGCTAACAGGTTCGAAATTCGTACGTGAGGAAGCTTATGAAAGGTGATGCAGTCTTTGTCGATACAAACATACTGTATTATGCTTATGACAAACTAGGTGGTAAGAAACATGAAATTGCGAAAGAACTTGTTTCGAACCTTTGGAAGGCAGAAACGCTGCCCTCTATAAGCGTACAAGTTCTACAGGAATTATACGTAACACTCATTAAACGAGGAGCCTCTGCAACAAAATCTAATGAAATAGTATCTGACTATTTTGCATGGAATATTGTCGAAAATACACTTCACATATTTAAAGAAGCCCTCCGTATTCAAGAACGATACAAAACATCATTCTGGGATGCTTCTATTTTAGCCTCAGCAGATGCTTTTAAAGCCAACATTATATATACAGAAGATCTGAACCATAATCAAATTTACGGTACAACAAAAGCAGTAAATCCCTTTATGTAGCACTTTAACATTTCAGTTTAAATTTTCGGATCAAAATCCGGTTATTAAACATTAAATTTGAAGAACATAATGTCGCCATCTTTGACAAGGTACTCCTTGCCCTCAGAACGCATTTTACCTGCAGAACGTATGGCAGCTTCTGACTTGTGTGTGATCAAATCATCGAGTGTATATACATCAGCCTTGATGAAACCACGTTCAAAATCAGAGTGAATTACACCGGCTGCCTGAGGAGCAGTGAATCCTTCATGAATTGTCCATGCACGGTTTTCAATATCACCTACTGTAAAGTAAGTCCATAGTCCGAGAAGCTCGTATGTTGCCCGGGCGAGAGTGGCAAGTCCCGGTTCGGAAAGTCCGGCACTTTCCAGAAACTCCGCCCGTTCAGCAAGAGGAATTTCTGCTATTTCCGCTTCCAGTTTTCCGCAAAGAATTACAATAGAGGCTTTTTCTTCGGCAGCTCGCTTCTTTACAGTATCAACATATTTGTTACCGCCAAGTCCGTTTTCGTCAACATTGGCAACATAAAGTACCGGCTTTTGTGTAAGAAAATGCATTTCACGCAAATGGTTCTTTTCTTCAGAAGTGAGTCCGAGACGCCTGATTGGAATACCTTGTTTCAACGCTTCAAGTGCCTTCTCAAATGATGCAAGAGCAGCTTTTGCATCTTTATCGCCGGAGCGGGCATTCTTTGCAATACGCTGTACTCCACGCTCTGCCGAATCCAAATCGGCCAACATAAGTTCAGTGTCAATTATGTCAATATCTCTAATCGGATCAAGTGTTGATTCAACATGAATAACATCAGCATCCTCAAAGCAACGCACAACATGGATGATAGCATCAACGTCTTTTATATGGCCTAAAAACTGATTTCCCAACCCTTCACCTTTTGAAGCTCCCTTAACCAGTCCGGCTATATCAACAATCTCGATATATGCCGGTACCAGTTTCTGCGCAGTAACATGACTGGCTATTACTTCTAGCCGTTTATCGGGAACAGCAACAATACCAGTATTGGGATCAATAGTGCAGAACGGATAATTGGCTGCCTGTGCTTTACCGCTTGTTAGTGCGTTGAATATTGTCGACTTGCCAACATTTGGAAGACCTACTATGCCCGCTGCGAGACTCATGAAATACTCCTGTGTGAATTTGCATCAAAAGTTAAGTCATCAAAGATACAATAACACACGGTCGTTTTAACAATTTCATAGTTGGTGATTGGTTTAACTCCTCACTTATCGTATTTTTACAATACCTTGAACTCAAAAACAAGAATCGACTCTCTAGACATTCTCCGTGGGCTGATGGCGCTTTCTGTCGCGACCTATCACCTGAGTATTAAGTCGCAACTTTGCGCTTCAGGTTCAATTTTTGATAGCATCCAGGCAATTACAGGCAACTACGGTGTGCAGGGATTCTTTATAATAAGCGGTTTCTGCTTTTTCCATCTTTATTCAAAGACTGATTGGAACGATTCTGAACTGAAATCTTTTCACATAAAAAGATTCTTTCGAATTGCCCCTTTATATTATCTCGCAGTTTTCGCAAATCTCGCTTTGAATCTGCATGTGGGTCCGCGAACATTCTCATGGCAGTATTTCATCGAGAACATGACGCTGACCTTTGGTTTTTTCCATCCGAATCATGCTATGGTTCTTGGCGGATGGTCTATCGGAATTGAATATGTATTCTATATTGCCTTGCCTATATTGATTATTCTTACCCGCAAGCCTATCGGATTATTACTTCTTACAGTTTTATCAATTGCATTAATAATCCCATGGACATTCGGTGCCGTTGAAAATGCAGCATATGCAGAGAAGTTTCATGTTTATGTTCAAATTCCGAACCATGCATTTCTTTTTATGCTTGGTGCGGTTCTAGCCCGTTTAAGAGCAGCAAAAAGTTTTCGATTTACAACTAAGTCATTTCTTGTAATTCTTGTTTTACTTGCAGCTCTGGCATTTCCCTACACCGATAAATTCTACAGCCACTTCCAAACCATGACAGGTTTTTACAGGGTCAAATTTCTTGTGATCTATTTTCTTATAATCGCTCTGTTTTCCTTTTACGAAGTCCCGCAGAACATCCTGAAGAGAGTACTTGTCTTCTTCGGTGAGATAAGCTATTCGGTATATTTACTGCACCCTTTTGCATTTGCAGCTATGGTGAAAATTATGCCTGCACAAAAAGGAACCATTCTGCTGTTTGCATTGGCAATGATTGCAACGATAGTGCTGTCGGCAATCGTATACAGATATCTTGAACTGCCGGGAATTAAGCTTGGCAGAAAGCTCTCTACCTTGACAGCATCACAGGGCGAATCATCTGTTTGCCGCCGGAAACAAGCTTAAGCATATAAACTCCTCCGGCAACATCTTTACCATTGGAGTTTTTACCATTCCACCTTAGATTGTGCAGACCGCTCCGTGCTGTACCTGAAAACAGAGTTGATACAAGCGCACCGAAAACGGTGTATACCTCTAGCTTCATTCTTCCAGGTTCAGACAGATAACAGGATGCTGTTAACGAAGTGCGAAAAGGATTTGGTGTTGTTGAAATAATCCCAAAAGTCTTCGCAGAAATGGTTCCGTACTCTTCAGCTGTTGTTGCCGCATCAAATCTGAAGGCCCACATGGCAGTGCCCCCTTTGGCTCCGCCTATGAATGCTTTATGTCTCTTATCGTATGCTACATGCTCGCCTAAGTTTGGCATAGCCGTATCAAGCGGAACATTTTCCCATTCACCGGTTTTAACTTTGTAGATATATGTTTTACCAGTAACGCCAGTCATCAAACAGACATTTCTATCGCAATCATAGGCGATGCTTGGGCGTCCTGTTGTCGCTTCCGGCAGACTATCAATTACTGTCCAGACATTGGATGCTGCATTATATCCACGTAAGAGATTTTGATCAACAACCACAAGCATTCCTAGACTATCAACATAATCAGCATATGTGTATGTTGACCCTGCAGGATATACTTTGTTTTGTCCCGGTGTCCAGGCAAGAGTTTGTGTGTTAAGCTTGCTGATTATAGGACTGTAACAGCACGGCATACCGACAAAGAGGTTATTGACAGGATCGAATCCGCTGCAGACTCCCGAACCTGCAATCGGTTGTGTTCCTGTGTGTACAACCATTTCATATTTGTCTTTTAGAGAAAGATAGCGCCACGTTCCATAGGTGCCAGTCCAGTTCTGCGGTATGCTTGCAGCAAGATGATTACCTGCTGTTCCACCAGTAAACCAGACACAATCATTTGCCGTATCTGCAGCATAAAACCTTGTACATCCATTTGCCGGTCTTGGAGCACCACAAGGGTCTACATACCTTAAAGCAATCCATCTTTCATTAAAAGGGTCATAAGCTGAAAGGTCATTTCCATATCCGGAGGCAAATGTCGTTCCGCCATTACCGCATCCGCCATATTTCAGAAAGAATCCTGTATTTGCATCATATTTAAATGGAATTTCATCTCCGCCTATCGGTCTTCCACCGCCAAGCTTAATCCATTTATTTGTCTGCATATTTACAAGACGGCTATTCAATGGAAAATCCGGGAAAATACGTGCTGGATTAGCTACCGAAGGAAGTGCTGCCAATGCTGGAAGATTGAGCGTTGGAAGCGTTACAGAACCAGCAGACTTATATCTAAGCGCCCATACACCACAGGTTGGCGTTGACATAACAAAAACATTGTTTTTAGAATCGTAATCAGCACCTTGCGTTAATGCAAAACGGCCGTTAACACTTAATGACATTGGCAATAGAGGTGTGCCATCACTCTTTTTCAGATCAGCAATCTTCGGCTTACCAACAATAGAAGTAATATCAGTCCATGTCTGCGCTATCGGATCGTAAACCCATGTATCTTCGAGTTGAACTCCACCGCCACGATAAAGATAGCTGTAACCGGATGCTCTGTGTCCGATACCACCGTACATTGTAATCAGACCTGTATTAGGATCGTAGGCCACAGCGGGACAAATTCTTGCTGGTGGTTTGCCGGTTGTTCGAATTGTATCCCATTTGTTTGCGGCAGCGTCATAAGTACAGGTAAGTACAGTCTGCGGTGTATCAGCCGGATTAAAACCGATGTAGACAAACTTGGAAATAGAAGGGCAATATAGCCAGCCTGCTGCGAGATTGTTACCAGGAGAGTTATTTGTTGTTCTACCTGTCCACTTATTTGAATCAGGCTTATAAACCCATGTTGCATTTCTATTGTGGATATTAGACCAGTCACCAGCGTAAGCCGGAGCCCTAACAACAACATCATTTATTGGATCGTATGCAATTCTGATTTCACTGCCCAGTTTATAATTTAAAGAGTTCATCTTTGTAAACAGGCCGGATGCAACCTCATATTTCCAGATATCGGCATACAGCGCCGGATGTGTCTGACCTGCAACACCTGTTCCGCCGAACATCCAGACACACTTTCTTTTTGCATCAAATGCCATGCTCCACCATGGTCCAGCTCCGGGGCGGTTTGAAGGCGGGGGCCAATTGTAATCAACTGCAATTGAATTCTTCCACTCTCTTTTAGATACAGAAAAGGTGTAAAGCTCATTACCCTCTGTTGGAGTATAACCGCCGTAGCGTATAAATTTACCGCTGTCAGGAAGGAAGCAGAAATATGATCCATAACCTGGCTCCAGTTCTCTTCCTAGCGGATCTGATGGATTTTCAGCAATCTTAACCCATTGGTTTTCAGGAAGATTAAATGAACCTGCCTCAGGTTCCGGCGCCCATCCAATAACAGCTGTCTGAAGAAGTGCGATAATTACGATTAGTGATAATTTCATGCGTTACCTCCTGCACTTACTATAACCAATAGTTATGCCATCGCTTTATAATCGATTATTCGATAAAAATGGCGAAACAGGCCGAAACTTTTACAAGCTTCATATGTCAAAGATATCTTTAACATGTAACTCTTCTTCAATAAAATGCGACCAAACCACACGAGACATTGTCGTCCACAGAACAAAAACAACAAGACAAGTTTGTCCAATTAACAGCTCTTCTAAATGTGTAACTCATTTAAAATCAGAGTACTTATGATTGGCACCAAGCTTGCGATATCATTTTTATAAACACAAAAGGAGGCTCAAATGGAACAGAATATCGAACTTTTTAAAATCAACCCCTGCACAATCGGCGGTGAAGAAGCAGTAAGCATTAGCGGTTTTATGAACGATGGCTCTATCCCTATTCTCCGCAGCTATTTTCTTAACCGCTGCATAGAACCCGAAAGAAATCTTACAATTGATTTCAGCGGTGTCGTAAAGATTTCTGCACTTGCTGTAAGCTTCATTGAAGACGTTGCACTGAAACTTTACAGACTTCACAGCAAATTGATTCTTGTAAATGTACCTGAATTCTGGATGGAACGGTTCTCTCTTATTGCAACCAGCCATCGTAACATGATTATAGTTGACGAAACAGAAGAATCAAGCGCAGTTTTTGCAATGACCGGTCTTCGCTGTTTCTAAAAGTCCTTAAGATATAATGCTTGTTAGAAATTCAAACTCTCTTTTCGCCACCATAAGAACCGGCTTATGGTGGTAGGCATGTTCCACCGATAGAGCTCCGTCAAAACCAGCTTTTCTTAAAATATCAATCTCACGCCTTATATCAATTACGCCCTCTTCCAAAAACGTATTATGCCCGTCAGCTGCAAAATTATTCAGATGTGTATGTTTTACAAAGGGAGCAAGAATACGTGTAGACTCATAGACATCGGCCTCTCCCTTTAACGGCAGCTGCAAGTTGACATGAAAATTCTTAGAATCAACTACCTCCAGCAGTTTCATTATCGACGGAGTGTTTTCAGCAAGGGTATGATGATGGGTCTCAACAGCATAGGAAATATTGTGCTTCGCACCTTCACTGCATATTTTATTGAGTGTACTTCCTGCCCGCTTCCAAATTTCAGGTGTTGCTTTGTCCGAACCTATTGTTTCACCAGTAATAGGGCCTGTAAAGACACGGATGAACGGTACCGAAAGTTTTACCGCGTAATCAATCATTTCTCTGTTTAATTCAATACTTTTTTCAGCAGAAGCATCACTGGAAACAACATCGAAATAGGTATTTATTTGTATAATCGACATCTTATTTTTTGTAAGCAAATCACCAATACCATCAACACCAAATGTCCTGATTCGCCTATCTTTTGTTTCAATCCGTTTATACCCTATGACAGATAGACCTGCAAGACCTTCGGCAAATTCATCATCGTTGAATGGCTGACAGACAAATGTTATTTCCATGTTCTAAAGATATATATTAACCGTATGAAAAAATTAAACATTGTTGTATTAGGTCTTGGTTTCGGCAGAGTTATTGT
>JAEUSG010000102.1 GCA_016788315.1 Fibrobacterota bacterium
CTCATTCTCTCTTCTTATTAAGCCCACATC
Source organism: Fibrobacterota bacterium (assembly GCA_016788315.1). Classification (GTDB taxonomy): domain Bacteria; phylum Fibrobacterota; class OXYB2-FULL-49-7; order OXYB2-FULL-49-7; family JAEUSG01; genus JAEUSG01. The sequence goes on from JAEUSG010000102.1 coordinate 31, forward strand.
AGCAGATTGCAATCTGCGCTGCGCTTACTGCTTTTATCTGGAGAAGAGCGCACTGTATCCGGCAAAACCGGTTCACAGAATGAATTCCGCCACACTCAAAGCGATGATTGGTAAATGCATGTCCATCGGTATGGAGCAGACAATCTTCAGTTGGCAGGGTGGAGAACCGCTTCTGATGGGCCTGGATTTTTTTAGAGAGGCAGTAACACTTCAGGCAACGCTTGGCAAGAAGGGGCAGAACGTTTCCAACACTATTCAGACAAATGGTGTGCTTCTTAAAGGTGACTGGTTGAATTTCTTCAATGAGTTTTCTTTTCTTGTAGGATTAAGTATAGATGGTCCACAGGAAATTTACGATGCCAACCGTTTTGCAACCGGTGGCAGATCCGTTTTTAAAGATGTAATGGATGCTGTTAAACTGCTTCAGCTTTTCAAAACTCAATTTAATGTTCTAACCGTTATCTCAACCGCAAATGCAACTAAAGCCAAAGATGTTTACCGCTTCATAAAATCGCTTGGAGTAAATTTCCATCAATATATCCCGGCAGTACGAACACCGGGGCAGATATCCAAAGGGGATAATTTCAGTATAACAGGTGAGGAGTATGGCCGTTTTCTTCTGGACCTTTTTGAAGAGTGGTATCCTCGCGATACACGTACAGTATCAATAAGGTTATTTGATTCCATAATAAACGTACTTGTCCGGGGTAATCCCTTTTATTGTGAAATGGGGTCAAGCTGCTCTGATTACTTTGTAGTGGAATATAACGGCGATGTATATCCATGCGATTTCTTTGTGGAACCATCTCACAAACTTGGGAATATTAATTCTGTCTCATTTGAAGATTTAAGGAGTTCAGAAAAATACAGAAAATTTTCCAAATTGAAAATGCCTCAGGTTGACGAATGCAGGGATTGCGAGTTTCTTTCACTCTGTCATGGCGGCTGCACAAGGCACAGAGATTATACCACGGCTACCAGCAAGGCAAAAACAGCCCTTTGTGATGGCCTTAAACTCTTTTATAAAGAAACCCTTCCAACCTTCAAATACCTTGCACAAACGGTTGCTAATTAGATAACTATTTATCTGGATAAAAGCCTTAGAAACTCTTCAGGCTTAAATACACTGATAGAGGCTTTTTTATAATCTTCAACATTCCTGGTAATGATTGTTTTTATAGAGTTGTTAATAGCAATAAAATGCTGTATTCCGTCTTCGATATCACTGAATCCTGATTGAAGCGATTCGCCCAATTCCTTATTTGTAAAATCCAGAACTGTCAGAAGTTCACGAAATTTTGAAACAGTATTTTTAGCAGTTGCTTTATCCTGATGATTTGCTATCAGATAATAGCAGTTTGCAAGTATCAATGTAGAAGTGTATCCTTTAATTTTGTTGTTTTCGCATAACGACAGGATAGTGGCTGCATGCATTGAATGCGGTTTCCGATCAAATGCGATATCAAGAAGTACGTCTGAATCCAGGAAAACTTTTGTCACAAATGTCTCTCCGTAAGAGCATCAACCAGAGATTTTTTGTAGTCATCAGGAACTGCTTTAGATTTTGCAATGCCTAATAAACTCTTTGTAATAGGGGGTAATTTGTGGGTTGAATCAGATTCTGTAGCAGTCAAAGAGTTTAAATAGATTTCAACAACCTTTGAAAGAGACAACTTGTTTTTGTGTGCATATGACTTTGCACCTGCAACTACAGCATCATCAACGCTGAGTGTTAACTTTGATAACATGTTTCCTCCGGCAATGAAGTTTTATCTAATACGTATAATATATAAATATTGTTACGTATAAGCAATGCTGTTTTGCGTAATTTATCACGAGTAGGTCGTTTATATATATATTTGGTATAAATATACAAGGAGGGGTCATGAGAGTTGTTTTACTATTTTCTGCACTATTTTTAGCTTTTTCCTGCAGCGACGACAAGCCTACAGGAACTTCTGGGCCAGATTTATCCCGTTCTGCATTGATAAAAGTTGCAGTTTATTCATCATTGGATTCTGAAGCGGTATCATATGCACAGGTTTCTCTTTATAACGCGGTCACAAACGCGCCTGTCAAGGTTGCAGATACCGACTCAAATGGAAAATACAGCTTCTCTGTTGATACAGGTGCATACTATATCAGAGTCGCCGCTCAGGGTTATTATCAGATGCCTCCTCAACTGGTTTCTCCCGTTCCTTTTACTGCATTATCCAGTGATACCCTGACCAGAACGTACTATCTTGACACTGTGGGATATTTCTCTTCGCTAGGTTCGATAGCAGGTATAGTAAGATCGGATTCATCAGATAATTTTGCTCCTCTGACATCAGTATTAGTAATCGCCCAGGACTCTTTGACTGGCAAAAGGTTTTCCGCAGTATCCGGTGCCGAAGGCAAGTATAGGGTTTTCAATCTGCCATATGGCAAATATTCCGTTTTCGGATACATTGCTGGATATAAACAGCTGGATACCGGTAGAATTACTATGAATTGTGCAACTGTGCATGATACTGTAGATCTGAAAAGGATAATAGGTGGTAGACTTACCGGAAGCATAACTTTTCTTGCAGCTCCAAACGATTCAAATCTCGATATAACACTAATGGACTCTGCAACCGGTTCCAGCATTCCTGGATTATCAACAAATATGGACGTTCAAAAACAGTATTCAATCAACTCTATTCCGCCAGGTAAATATCTGGCATGGGCCTCATATAAAAACGATGGTTATGTCATGGATCCCGATTGGTTGTTTAAAAATGGATATCCGACAGTAACTTTTACAGTTGCCGACACTTTAAAGCAGCTGCCATTTAGTGTTACAGATGCAATTGTAATTAATTCACCTACAAATCCTGCAGATTCTCTCTATCCTGTACCTGTTGATTCCGCTGTACCGACCTTCAGGTGGACAAAGTATCCAAGTGCTAAGGAATATATAATAGAGGTTTCTGACCTCAGCGGCAGAGTAATTTGGGGCGGTTTCAACCGAAGTGACAGCACTGTTAAACATAGACAAATTACCCAGGATGCATCATCTGCTCTGTTCAATTTTGACAGCTCTGCTACAGGGACATTGATCAAGGGACGACCATACAGATGGAAGATTTACGCAGATAAAGATGCTGCCCAAAAGGTACAAGGGCTTATTTCTTCCAGCGAAGATCAACGCGGTCTGTTTATTCTTCGATAAGCCTAGATATATATGTATATATGCATGTAGCTAGATGTATATATACATATAATTGTTCAAATATTTATCAAAATTACGCATTTTAGTTTGGCCTGATTATTGTAAAGATTGTTCTCGTAAAGGTGACTTCGCAAAGTAATCTATCCCTTTAGGAGAGCAAATATGAAAAGTCTGTTACTGCTTACGCTGTTGATCTGTTCCAGTTCCGCTCAAATTAGTTTCGATACCATTCCACAGAATCAGCAGTTATACCCGCGTGATTCAAATGACTCTGCTATGGTAACAATTTCAGGCAGTGTGGGTGAACTGAACCACGATTCCTTAATTGTCATCATGACCAGAAATTTTGTGCAGACAAATAGGGCAAAAGTAAAACTGAATTATGATGGCAGTTCAGCTGCATTCAGAGTTGTTCTTGGCATAAAAGCAGAAACCAAGGAGTATGGTTTTCTTATATATCTGGATACAGTGCTTGTTAAAAAAATTGATAGCGTGGTAGCTGGTGACGTTTTTGTTATAGGTGGGCAGTCAAATGCATGGACAATAGGAAACTATGACGCAAAACCTCGCTATGAGTTTGTTAGAAATCCTTCGCTTGTAAGTGCATCTCTGAAGAAGATTGACTGGGATCTTTCCACATGGTGCGGTTTTTGGGGTTCACGCCTTGGATACAGGATAAGCCAGAATCATAATATTCCCGTATGCATAATTAATGGAGCTGTCAGTGGTGCAGCACAGGCGACACTGCTTAGAAATGAATCTAATCCACTCGACTCAACTTCTGCTTATGGAAAGGTTCTACTAAGTGCCAATTTTGCCGGAGTGCGCCATAAAATTAAAGCCGTTTACTGGTATCAGGGCGAATCCAACACCACAAATCCTACCGAAAGTTATGCATCAGGTTTTGCTAACCTTTACAAAGCCTGGCACGAGGATTTTCCCGCATTAAAAAAGGTCTATGTATGGCAGATAAACAGCTGGGAAGGTGCCTATGCATCAGAATTGCGAGATGTTCAGAGAAGGTTTGCATATAAATATCCAGACATACAGGTTATGGCGGCGCTTGGAACAGAACGATACAATGGCCACTACGATGATACCGGATATTTTGCTTTAGGAGAAAAACTTTATAGAGTAGTTGCTCAGGATTTTTATGGTGCACAGAAAAATAGACACTATTCATGCCCGGACATAAGAAGAGCATTCTTCTCTAGTGCAGCCAATGATGAGATAACTTTACAGTTCAGTCAACCTGTGAAATGGCCTAATCCAGATAGCGCAGGGAGATTATTGGAAAATTTCATATACCTTAACGATTCTGCAGGAAATGTGTTAAGTGCAACAACCGATTCAACAGATTGTAAGGTCGTTCTTAAACTGAAAAAACCATCTAGCGCTTCAAATATTACATATTTACCAGGGCTTTATCATACAGGTTACTCATATAACGGGCCAATTTTGAGAGGTTTTGCCGGAACAAATACGATCACATTCCATAAATTTCCAATCGATAGACCTACTGCAGGAGACACTGGAACCGTTACCGGGTTAACAATATTGCATAGTGATACTGTTTTACCTTTGCTTAGTGTTACGAATATTAAAGCAAGAGCCATTTATTCGAGCGGGTTTTCTGATACAGGCAATGGTGTAACTTTCACAATATTAGGTTCCACAAAAAGCCAGGTGAGTCCTATTGGTGTGTTGACAATATTAGATACAAATGTATTTAGACTGATTGCGAAAAAAGGGGGATATGCTGATACTCTGGGAATTCATGTGTCAGAATCTACTGAACAATTAGTAAAGCTTAAATTTCTTTATCCAAATACCGGTTTACTTAAAAATGATTCTGCTGCAATAAAGCTTTACGGCTATTTTAAGAGAACAGCAATTGGTGACACAATGGTTGTTGATCTAAGCAATTCCGTCCACTATTCAAACCAGAGCACAAAAGTTATCGTAAAAGATGGCTGGTATTACAGCAGCACAGATACTGCATCAACTATTATTACTGCAAATTACAAGGGTTTAAGTGACTCTCAAATGGTTAAAGTATATGCACAGCCATCATTCGTCAAACGAATAAATTTTCAGGCTCCAACCGCTCCTGTTAAAAGCATTACCGGATGGTCAATTGATGGGGCGGGCGCATATTCAGCATCGAGGGGTTATGGCTGGGTCGGCGGTTCAGCATATTACTACACCTTTCCAGGTCTGAACTATCTTGAGTCAACAGTAAACAAACCTGGTACATTTGCAATGATGAATTATAAAGTAAATGTACCTGATGGCAAATATGTAATAAAGATATGCAATAGAGGTTGGAGCGGAGTTAATAATGTTGTTTACAACGGAGACACCTTAATCTCGCTGCCCCAAAATCCACAACGGGCTCATGTAATCAGACCAATAACTGTTACTGGTGGTCAGGGCTGTATTTTATCTGTTACTGGTGGCATATGCTATCTTGTATTGATTTCCGATGATGGTGCACCGATGGAACTTATGGCTTGGGAAGATACAACACGCGATCCGGTTACCGCGCCACCTACAGGCGGCAGCACATCGATTGAAAAAGATAAAACTGTATCTTCCATCATGTTATTCGATAATACTCCAAACCCATTCAATCCTACTACAAATATTCACTATCAGCTCCCAATTGGACTAAACGCATCATATAGGATATATTCAATTAATGGTCAGCTAGTCAGAGCTTTTGAAAAACTTCGAGGCACCGCAGCAGTGAATCATTTTAATTGGAATGGAAACAACGATAGGGGGAGTTATGTTGGTTCCGGGATTTACATTGGGATACTCACAACTGAAAAAGGAACTGTCAGGAAAAATAAATTGGTACTGACAAGATAAGAATGGTAACTGAAATTAGGGAGTAACAAAATGAAAGCACTGATATTACTGGCAAGTATTATAATAGCAGGAACAATGCCAACTTTGGTTTCGAATAGTTGGGTATATGTACCAGATACAAAACTTATTGACAAAGCGCCGTTAAATGGTGAGTTTCCCTATACATGGGGTATTGCTGGCCCCAAATCGGTATT
>JAEUSG010000123.1 GCA_016788315.1 Fibrobacterota bacterium
ATGCACCGGTTCAAAAGAATGAAAAAGGAAAGAACTCATGAAATCCCTTGAATTGACACTTGCACCAAAAGTGCAGACAGATAATCTTGAAAAAACATGGGAAAAGATCCCTGTTCGCGGTGTTGATGGCGAAAGACATCACGCTCTTCCTGTAAGAAATGATGAGGAAAGAGCAGCATTCAACAGAGAGCTTAAATCAAAAATTGAAGCTTTTACTACATCTGAAAAAAGAGATAACCACTCTGAAAAGAAGAACGTTACCTCTTCAAAGAAAAATGAAAAGAATTGTGATGCACCTGCAGTTGAAAGAGTTAAAAAAGAAGAGGTTTCTTCAGAAGAGTTCTCAGAAGAGAGCGTTGAAGCTGCGGCCGCTGCTGTGATTGAAGGTGATGCAGTTGCAACGCCAGAAGAGTCAATTGAAGCTACTAAAGAGGTTGCTGAAACAACAGACCCGGTTAATGGCCTTATTAACGATAAAATAGAAAAGATTAAAGAACTTTGTGCAAAACTTGGAATTGAAGTAAATACAGATAATCTGACAAATGAAGAATTTATAGCCAAAGCAATTAAAATTCTTGAGCACCTTCTTAATCCGATTCACGAAGACAGTCTGATAACTGTCAGAGTTTCAGTAGAAGATGCTGTTGCACAGATGCAGCAGAATCCTGCTGTTAAGGAGCCTGTTACTGCAGATGAGATTATGCCTGCAATGGAAGCGTTGCTGTATGAGCTTGTAGCTCTCCAGACACTTCTTAAAAGCAGTGTAGCATCTATAGATAAAGATGCACTTATGTCCGAGATTGCAGAACTTACCGGAGAGACAGAAGTTGCGGCTGATGCAGATATGATGATTGAGTCTGTAAAGCCTGAATCTGAAACTCCTAAAGAGATTAAAATAGCAAACGTTGAATTAATAGAAGATTCAGTTGCTCCTGTGGTTTCGGATAAGATAGTTGTTACAAGCGAAGCAGTTCCTGCTGTAAAGCCGGAAGAAATTGCAGTCGTAACCACTCCAGTAACTGCTTCGGTAGTTGCAGAAAAGAAAGCTATCGAAATACCGGAAGACGTTAAGTCAACCGAGAATGAAATAAAAGGAGAGAAGAACGACTCTCTTGAACTGGTCGATGCAGTTTTAAAAACAGATGATAAAGAAGAAACTTTAACAGGTGAACAGTTCACAAGTCAGGA
>JAEUSG010000373.1 GCA_016788315.1 Fibrobacterota bacterium
CCATATCCATTCGTCCTTGATCTCAAGAGGTCAAAGGGCATGTACATGGCTACAGTTGACGGTGATCTGATTTTTGACTGGGCAGGTTTTTATGGTTCAAAGCTCTTGGGATATAACCATCCAGGTCTTTACGAAAAGAAATATCTGGAAAGTCTTGTTACAGTTGCAAACAACAAAATTGCAAATCCTGATTTCTTAACGCCGGAGTGCATTGAATACTATAAAACGCTCAGAGTATGTGCGCCTAAGTGCATGGAAAATCCTAATCTTGAAATATATGCAGTGAACTCAGGAGCAGAAGCGGTGGAAAATCTGTCAAAATATTTTCTGAATCTATTTGATGCCAGATGTGCTGCCGAAGGCCGGCCAATAACGGCTAGACGAATGATCTATTTTGATCAGGCCTTCCATGGACGTACAATTTATGCTCTTAACATGACGCAGCTTTCAAATTCACCTATCATTACCAAAGATTATCAGGGTATTGTAACGGGTAACCTTAAAGTTCCTTTTCCGGCTATCGACAACGATATGTCTGATGAAGTCAATAAGATGGAAACGGCTAAAGCACTTACATTCATAAAGCAGACACTTGAGCAGTATAAAGGTGAAGTTGTAGGTATAATTGTTGAACCGATACAGGGAGCCGGCGGGCAGCGTGTTGCTCAAAAGGAGTTCTTTCAGCAGCTATCAAAACTGGCCAATGATTATAATGTCTATCTAGGATTTGACGAAGTGCAGACGGCCGGTGGACAGTGCGGCTCCTTCTTTCTAGCAGATACATTTGATCTTCCTTTCCCACCGCAGGGAATTGCTTCTGGTAAGAAGCTTGCCAACGGCGTTGTTTATATGCTCCATCCGATGAAGGATTTAGGAATACTTGATTCTACATGGGGTGGTAATCTTACTGATATGGTTCGCTTTACGCAGGAGCTAAAAATTATCACCAGAGAAAAACTGATGGAGCAGGTTAAAGAGAAAAGCGAACTGCTTGTTAACGGACTGAAAGAGATTCAGGTAAAAACAGGAAAGATTAGGAACGTCAGAGGAGCGGGCCTTTATCAAGGCTTCAGCATTGTGTCAAGTGTAGAACGGAATACTCTTGTTGATAGAGCACTCAGTGAAGAGCAGATGCTCCTTTTAGAGGCAGGAGCTGATTCAATAAGATTCAGACCGGCAATTGATGTTACAGTTGATGAAATAAAGCTGATGCTGAAAAAACTTGATAATCTTCTTAAAAAGTAATATGTGGCCTAAATGTTGTTTTCAAGAAGTTTAACCAATTCATCTTTCATAAACGGTTTGCAAATGCTGGATGTAAACCCGTACTCCGTTGGATTTGCCATTACAGGATCATTAGCATATCCGCTTGCAACAAATGCTGGAATAGTTATGCCCATTTTACGGATCTTCTGAATGGTTTCAAGACCTCCCATTGCACCGGGAACGGTTAAATCAAAGATCATTGCTTTGATCGTTGTTACCTCAGGATTACTCTTAATGTAGTCAATTACTTCCTGACCATTTGACTTACAGATTACATTGTATCCTACAGACTCAAGATTATCTGTAACAATATCCAGAATGAAGTGTTCGTCATCCATAACAATAATTGTTCCGGTTGCTTTGTAGTTGGAAGAATTTCTTTTGTCTTCAATTGAGTAACCTTCTATACATGCCGGAAGGTAAATGTGAAATGTGCTTCCTTTTGATATTTCAGACTCAACCTCTATAGTTCCTTTGTGCCGGCTTATGATAGAGAAACAGGTGGCAAGACCGAGGCCGTGACCATTATGTTTCGTGGTAAAGAAAGGGTCGAAGATCCTGCTTTGAATCTCTTTTGGAATTCCGCATCCATTATCACTAATCGATATTTTTACATATTTACCGGCAGATAGCGTGGGAATTTGACCGGAGTTAATGCTGACGTTTTCCGCGGTAATTGAGAGCTTACCTCCCATTGGCATTGCCTGTTGAGCATTTATTACAATATTATCAATTATCTGTCCAATTTGATTTTTGTCAAACTTGCATGCCCAGAGATCAGAATTGATTTTAAAGGAAGAAATAACATTGGAACCGCTTAAAGCAAATTGTGCAGCCTGCTGAACAAAAGGGAATAGTGTGCCTACTGTTTGAACAGGGGCTCCGCCTTTAGAAAATGTTAACAGTTGGCCTGTAAGGGCGCGAGCTCGGTCCATTGTTTTTAGTGCATTGGATATTGCATTTGATGCTTTCTGGTTTTGACAATGTCCTGCTGCCAGTTCAATATAGCCAAAAATACCGCTTAAGAGATTGTTAAAGTCGTGTGCAATGCCTCCAGCAAGTATGCCTAGTGATTCCAATTTCTGCGCTTTTTGTAGCTCATCTTCCATGCGTTGACGATCTTTGATGTCAAAGAAGCTGACAAGGCTTGCCCAGATATTTCCATCCTCATCTTTGACTGGAGATCCAAATATTTCCAGTAATGATCTTGTGCCGTCTGGCCGTTCAACCTCCATGTCCTTTATATGAGTGGTTTCACCGTACATTCCACGAACAATAGGCATCTCTTCTATCGGATATAAAGTATTTGTACCAGCTTTGTATGCTTTATAAACATGTGTCAGGTTGTCTTTAGTGACATTAGGCAAAATTCCCCGGCCCATCAGATCCATTGCCATCTTGTTGGCGATTAGCGGTTTGCCTGTTGGAGCCTCAACCATGAAAACCCCAATTGTAAGATTTTCAAGCAAAGACGATAATAAGCTATTCTGCCGCTTTAAGGCTGTTTCGCTCTTTTTAAGTTCTTCTGTTGCCTTGCGTTGTTCTGTAACGTCTACAGTAAAACCCGCAAGATATGTAGGTCTGCCATTTAAGTGAATTGGAAATTTGGTTGTGGTATATAGTCTTCCGTTAAACTGTTCTTCAAGTGTGACCTGTTTACCATCATGCAGAATATCAATATCGTCAGAAATGATCTTTTTGGCAAAATCAGATGGAAAAAGATCGTCCATTGTTTTGCCGATGAGTTCTTTAATGGGACGATTGAGCATCTGCTCAAAATTTTTGCTAAGTCTGAGAGAGCGGATATTCTCATCTTTAAAGAAGATGTATATTGGGCTATTCTCAAGAAAACAGTTAAAAATCTCTTCTTCCTGTAATAATTCATTGTTTTTCTGAGTCAACTCTTCGTTTAGGGTAACAAGTTCCTCGTTACTTGCTTCCAACTCTTCTTTCGCTGCCTCCATCTCTTCATTGACGCTCTGTAGTTCTTCATTTGTAGATTGTATTTCTTCATTTGCTGCCCAAAGCTCCTGGTTTACCTCGTCTTTTTCTTCGACGATTTTTTGTAAATGCTCTTTTGTAGACTTTAATTCATTCTGTAGTTGAAAGTCTGCGTCTGTTGAAGTGATGTCAGTTTGACTAATAGATAAGTTGGATTCATTATTTGTGCGGGAGTCAACAAATGTAATCAGAAAGCAGGTTTCACTGGTGGCTGGATCTGCTATAGGCACAATTGTAATGTCAACATATTTAATCTCACTATTCTGCTTGAAAGAGACATTTTTCTTGGTTGATCTTGAGTTTTTCTTTTTTGCCTCTTCTATGCCGAGATAGATGTCGGGCATCAGTCCTTCGCTTGTCATTTTAGAAAGCTTAAGACTCGCTTCGCCCGGTGCAGGTGTCAAATATTTAGAGGTGTTTCCACGGAATTGCCTTATTGCCATGCTGCTGTCTACAACAATGCAGGGAGGAGCAAAAGTTTCGAGTAAAATATTGTCAATTGATTTGGATATGTCAACGCACTCTCCTGGAGTCTTGGATGGTGTGCTCAACGTCTGGCTTGCAATATCATTTTTAAATCTGGATGATAGATGGCTCACAGGAAAACGGTAAACAGCTTTGTTTCTGTTGAACCGTTTTGAGTATAAATTCACTTTTTCGTTAACCGGTATGAAAAGCTCAGTAAATTTACCCATTGATTCAGATGAACCTAAAAGTAGAAAGCCGCTCTGTTTTAATGCAAAATGAAACATGGGTATTACTGATTCCTGTAGAACGGAATCAAAGTATATGAGTACATTTCTGCAGCTCACTAGATCAATTGATGGAAATGGTGGATCTTGCGTCATGTCCTGAGTAGCAAAAACACACATTTCACGAATCTGTTTAGTTACCAAAAGTCCTTCTGGTGTTTCGTCAAAATATCTGGAGAGTCTTTCCGGGGAGACATTTTTCCTGATTTTGTCTGAATAAAGTCCCTTGCGGGCTTTGTTGATGTGGCGCAAGTTAATATCTGTTCCGAAAAATTGAGCAGAAACGTTTGAACCTTTTTCTGAAAGAAATTCGTGCAGTGCAATCGCGATGGAATAAACTTCCTCGCCGGAAGAGCAGCCAGCTACCCAGATTCTTATAGGTGTTTTGGCTGGACGCTGGAGAATAAGTTTGGGAAAAACTTCCTGCTTTAGAGCATCGAAGGCGACAGGATCGCGGAAAAATTCCGTATGAGAGAGGAGCAGGTCATCGTACAAACGGTCAATTTCAGTCGGGTCATTTTCAAGATGAGCTAGGTAGGAGGCATAACTGTTTTTGTTTGCGAGAGAGATACGTCGGCATATTCTTCGAAGTATTGTTGTCTGACGGTAATGTGAAAAATCTACATGCGCAGACTGCAGGAAAATTTTGAGTATAGATTCAAGGGCAGCTTCTTCCTCTTTCGTTGCAGGCAGAAGCTCCCTTTCCAGTTCCTGCTGATCTCCATTTTGATAGTCGTCAACATCGTTTTTGTTAGACATATCACGCCCCCTCGAATCTCTTTATCTGTGAATAAAATCCCGACAAATTCAAGATAAACATATTTAGATCGCTTGCGAAAGTGATATTACATACAAAATATTATTACGAATTTCTGCCACCCCCATGGTTAGCTATCCACACCAAAATATTACGGCTCCAACCATAGATCTGGATGGTTATGAGTTTGTATTTCTGAAATCTGAAGGAGTGTATCCCTGATTCAAATTTTTAAAAGTTTTCGTAAAATATTCAGAGGAGTTGAATCCACATTCATATGCAATTTGTGTTATGTTTTTTGATTTGTCTTTAAGTAGCATCTCTTTAGCTTTACCGATTCTTACTTCGGCTAGATACTCTGAAAAGCCCTGGTTTAGTACTGCTTTTAAAGTTTTTCGGATATGAGTGCTTGAGAGGTTCATGCCCGAAGCAAGAATATCTAACGAGAGTTGTGGGTTACTGTAATTCGTTTTCACATAATCGCAAATGCGTTCTGTAAGTATTTCACTGGATGACTTTGTTGCCTTGACCTGCTGCGATGGTATTGTTGATTTTTTTTGCTTTTTAGATACGATTATGAAAATCATACAAGTAACAAGTAAAGCAATCAAAATGAGCATGGTTAGCTTGATTTTTGGCTTACCAGTTAAAACCAGTGTGCCCCATTCGGTAGGGTTTGCATTGTTGTATAGTTCAGTTCCGCTGAATCCTTTACCGATTCGCCATACTTTGCCATAATCATTGTCAGTGTTAAAAACATCAAAACCGATACTGTCATTGTTAGAGGATATTTTTCCAAGGTCTGCCCAGGAAAGGGCCGCCTCAACAATAAAACCTGTATCTTTATCCTTGTCGTTGTTGAGTGTCCCCAGACACCGGACTTTAATAAGGCTCGTTTTTAAAAATTGCGTAGCTTTCATTGTACTGCCATCTGGTACTTCTATTAGACCCCAAAGGGTGTCATTAACGCATATAGCAATTCCACGATCATCTTGTTCCTGGATATGCGATCGACTATGATTCATGTCGAACTTTAGTGTTATGCAATCAAACATCCGTGCAGGTATGGAGTTGTTTCTTTGACCACGTAGATTTTCATCGTGCACTACGATAGCCAGATATAAGAAATTTTCATCCCACATGGTACGCGTCTCAATAAGATTGTTATTATTCATAAAATTAATCGGTTTTATTGTTGGCCAATCCCCAAACGACGCATCAATCTTCAAAGTTGCACTTGTGTAATGGCTCTCTATGCTGGCTTTTGAGAATTCAGAATGACGATCTAGCACAAGATGTCGTACCGTGGCTGACCTGTCGGTATGTATTTGTCCTTTAGTGTCTTCAATAGTACAATAAAAGAAGAACCGCCAAACATCCTGGTCTGGAATATCCGCACAATCCCAGAACACCTCATAAGGGGGCTTGGAAACTTGGGCTATAAGGCGAGGTTGTATGCCAGAACTATCTCTTTGAAGGTATTCTGAAGAGGGCGCAAAATCGTAGTACAGAACATAAAAATAGACGGTTTTGACCTGAATACTTGTATCCAAAATATCTGCCGCAAGTTGGATTGAATTGTTCGTACAGACATCAAATGGCCTAGGGTGCAGTAACCGGTAAAGCGGAGTAACTTTTGCAGGTTCTGAATACAGCAAACCGCTAAACAAATATATAAGCACCATTATCATGTTGGAAAAATAACCAAATATTCCTTAAATTACTGTTTTTTTCCTTAAATTCCATATAAAAGTTCCTGATTTTACAGGCAAAATTATCCGTTTATGATTATCTTGAATAGAAAAACAAGAAAATAGACCACCTTTTTAAAGGAGAAGCAACATGTTGCTAAAAGTATTGGTGCGTTACTTAATAATCCTAATTCTAGCAAATAGTGCATTGGGCTTGATAAGTGTCAAAATTGATTCTGAGAAGCGTGTGTGCGTTAATGACACTCCCTTTTTCCCAATTGGACTTTATTCTGTTCCATTAGACTCTCTTGAGGCTGCAAAAGCCCTCGGATTCAACATGGTTCACAGTTATATTGGAGAAGGTGCAACCGCTGCTTGTACTATCGGGGCAGTTAAACACTACCTTGATGTGGCAGAGAGTCTTGGACTAAACGCATTCATCGGTCTACCTAGACCTGATATCATAAATCAGGATTCTGTAAAACTTGTGGACCGAATTAAGGTGCTCCAATCATCCAAATCACTCCTGGCTTGGTATCTGTATGACGAACCTTATAATCCCCTTCATCAGCCGGGAACTATACCATCAAATGTTATTGCGGCTTCATCCCGTTATATCAAACAGTTTGATTCTTCGTCAAGGCCTACGGTCATTGTACACTGCCTGGTGACTACATATGAAACATATTTCACTCAGCATATGGAATATTTCAATTGCGCAGATATTATTATGCCCGATCCATATCCGGTAACTTCAAGCGGTTCCGATCTAAGTCCCGTATATAATGATATTGTGGCATGCCGGCGCATCACTTCAAATACAAAACCAATATGGGACGTGATTCAATTACACGGCTCTGGTGCTGGTGGAACTGGTTACGGTCTCCTGGAACCGACCTATGCACAGCTTAGGAATATGGTATATCAGTCGCTGGTTGCCGGGGTTCGAGGTTTAACCTTTTGGGCATACACTTCGGGAGAATTTAATCTTCCTAAAACGACTCAAGGAATGGCGAACGTCAGAAAAATCACAGCAGAAATCTCTAAGTTATCCCCCATTCTACTTGCAGACAATCCATCAACTATCAATCTTTCTCCGGGCAATTCCATTGTCAGAACACGAGAATTGCATTTGAATGGCAAGACCTTTCTCTTTGCCGTGAATATGACCTATGCTGCGCAATCGTTGACTGTCAAGGCAAACACCCTTTCTCGAGTGATAAAAAGTATCACGCGGTTGTCAGACAGCGTTTCGCTTCCCATTGTCTCAGAGTCGCTCACAGAATCCATTGAAGCGCTTGGCGTTCGTCTTTATGAAATCCAATTGGACAGTGTTGCGGAACCGGTGCTGGATTCAGTCAGACTCTCTTCACACAGTCGGTCGTTTTTTGCGGGTGACAGCATCAAACTTTCAGCTATGGGTTACTTCCACAGAGGAACAGTAACGCTCACTTCCATGATAGACACTGTGAGTTATCAGGTTACTGGTTCCGGAGTTGTGACGGCCAGCAATGGACTTGTGAAGGGTCTGACCGCAGGCACGGCATCCGTTTTTGTTGTTGTTAATGGAGTGGGGGACAGTTGCAAAGTCAACGTCTATACCAAAACAGTTTCACTTGCTCGCGGGAAAACCGTTACAGCATCAAGCACACTTGAATCTGCAGATTGGGGAGCAGCAAAATTGGTAGACGGTACTCTGATCAGTAAACCGACAGCCCGCGGATTTACAACCAATTGTGTTACAACCAACCCCGTCAGCGCCTGGGTTCGCATTGATCTTGGCAGCGACTTGACATTCAACCATATTGTTTTATATCCCCGTGTAAACTCTGAAACCCCTACGCTTTTCGGAGGCAGCCCCACATTTCCAACCGATTTTACCCTTCAAGCGACTCCGGATGGCGGAACGGCACAAACAATAATGACAGTCAAAAATTATTCAAACACGGACAAGTATCCGCTCTTTCTTGAATTTCCAGCAACAAAAGCGCGATATATCCAGCTCAATGCAACCGTTTTCGGTTCAGACGGTAACTGTTTCCGTATGCAATTGGCCGAATTTGAGGTTTTTAATAGCGGGTCTTTTACCGGAACGGCAACGCTGCCGAGTACCCCGGACGAATCAATGCTTACTATTGTACCCAACCCGTTTAATCCATCGACCCTCATACGCTATCATTTTGCCAACACCACTGACGCATCGTTTTCCATCTATGACTGCCGAGGGCAATTAGTTCGGCAATGGTTACTTGTTGCTCTTTCCGGACGATGCTCCGGCAGTTTTAAATGGGACGGGAAAGACTATCAGAAGCGGCATCTAGCCTCAGGGCTTTATGTCGGAATTCTAAAATCCACTAATGGTTTGACACTGAGTAATAAAATTCTACTGGCTAGATAGGAGGCATTTTATATGAAAAACTGCAAGATTATTTTCCTGCTGATGCTGCTTTGTGGTGTCTCTGAATTTGTATCTGCTGCAACATATTACGTCAGTCAGAGTGCGGGCGCAGATTCAAACACAGGCCTGCTCCGTGCACATGCGTGGAAAACGATAACCCGGGTGAATCATTCACAACTACTGCCCGGAGACTCTGTTTTATTTCAATGTAACGACAGATGGCAGGAACAACTGATTTGCAAAATGAGCGGAGATTCTCAAAATCCGATTGTTTATACCTCCTACGGCGAGGGCCGTCAACCCCGATTGGAGCGGCTGCGGGAAGAACACAGTGTATGCATATATGTGAGTGGTGCCAATTATTGTACATTTAAGGATATCGAAATTTCAAATTCAGAATATGGTTTTATTCTCAATTCGCGTGGCTCGGCTTTTAAGCGGGGCATCACAATAGAAAACTGTTATTTCCACGATGTGCGCCTTAACCGTGAGTTTTATAGAGATTCGCTCAATAAATTTGTTTGTGGTAGAGCCATTGGTGTTGGAAGTGATTCAGCGGCATCTACTGCAACAGGTAATTATACTAATATTGTCGTACGTAATTGTATTTCTGTTGACTGTGATCAGTTTTTTTCACGAAGAGAGGCATCAGCATTGGGAAAAGTATTGATTGACGGATGCACCATGAAGGGACATTCAGCAAATACAGTACTCATTGGAGCCAATAATGGTTTAGGAGTAGGTTCCGAACAAATTGTTCGGAACTGTGTATTTATGGACAATGGAGGGAAGAGGGCAATGCTACCTGGGGGTGCAGACCTATACACCTGTGGATCGGCAAATGATACAATAGAATATTGTGAATTCGGAAATCGAAATGCCTTTCCAGGTGACCCTGACGGTTGTGCAATTGACTTTGAATGTGGTACCATGACAAACAACATTGTCCGCCATTGCGACATACATGGCAATCGATCTGGTGCGCTGCTGATTATGCCACTTGATGGTTTTTATAACAGTGGAATGGTTGATTGCTTGTTACGATATAACGGGCGTGAATACAAACGTTATGAGATATATAATGGCTCTAATTCTATTACTGGCCCCATTCAAAACAATACTTATTACCTGCTTGGCGGGACTACGTTTATGTCAAATCCTGGTGCGTTTACAATAAGCAACAATATTGCGGGTTCTTTGTCTACCGTTGCAACTCCGACTGCCAGTTTGTCTGAGGGTGTTTATGCAACAACTATATCAGTAACTCTAACTTGTGCAACGGCAGGAGCAATCATTCATTATACAACAGACGGTTCATATCCTAAAGTCAGTTCACCGGTCTATTCAGCTCCCATTACTATTGACAGAACCATAGCCCTTAACGCCAAAGCCTTTAAAGAAGGCATGGAACAAAGTTATTCGCTAAGCAACGTGTATACTATAACAAGCGATCCACCTGTTCTTGTTGCTGCTGCATCAACACTGGGTGATAGCACGCTCTTTGTTAGGTTTGATCGTCCTATAATGCCCTCTAACGCATCTGATACAGCTAATTTTAATTTAAATAGTGGTTTGCAAATTAAGCGAACAAAACTTTTGTCGGATAGTCATATAGTGGCATTGATTTTGGATCGTCAATTGACAGAAGGCGATACAGCTAATATTGTTTATGTTAAAAATGTTTTGGGCGTCTTTGGTACAGGAGTGTGTTTTGATTCAATGGCCGTCACATTGTTTCACCTGCCGGCTTGTATTGGGCATTGGCCACTGGACGAAAAAAGCGGCAGTATTGCTCATGATAAAACCTGTAATAATCGTAATGGCACTTCACAAGGTGCACTTGTCTGGACAATAGGTAAAAAAAGAGGAGCGCTGTCATTCAATGGAACTTCCGGTGCAGTGAGTTTTGCTCCAGCTTCGCTGTCCAACATCACAAACAACTTCACAATCGCATTCTGGGCCTTCCCTTCAGCCACAAGGAACGTGACCACGCAAGCCAATGGCGGCGCATCTGGCACTTCTGACCAGAGATATGCTTTTTTCCCGACACAAGGCGGCATTTACGGAACCAATCATGCCGGTGCGGGTATTTCTGTCGGGACAAACGGGATCTCAGTATTTGAACATGCGCCCGGATATCTTCCTTCACTTCTTGTTTACAATAGCACCATTACTGGTTGGGTGCACATTGCAGTAGTCTACTCCAACAAGCAGCCTAAACTATATCTGAACGGCAACCTTGTTGCTACGGGTCTCACTAGCACCATGACCGTCCATCCTTCGTTGACCATGAGCGGCAGTTATGGTTGGTACCAAGGATCTCTGGATGAAGTTTACCTTTTCTCGACGGTCTTAACTCCAGAAAATATAGCTCAACTGGCTGTAAATGGACAAAGCACCTCGTCTGAATCAATAGGTAAGACAGATAATGGATTTGCTTTTTCTGTTTCTCCAAATCCATTCAATCCGATCGTCTCAATTGACTATCAGCTTCCTTTAAGTTTATGTAGTCAGCCAGTTACGGTCTCCATTTACCGTGCAGGTGGTCAACTTGTGAAAGTGTTTTCGGGAAGAGCAGGTGTGAGTACCCAGCGCCTTCTTTGGAATGCGGCAGGGGAATCTTCAGGGATTTATATCCTTTCATTAGAAGTTGGAACAAATAAAATCACACGACCCATTACGTTGATTAAATGATTCAGTTATGAATTCTATAGGGGTTAAAAATGCATAAATGCACCTATCTTTTTCTTTTAATTGGGGCTCTATCTTTTACTTACAGTATGGACGTCTGGACGGCGGGTTCCATGACCAAGGTATTCCATTCGGCGATGAAACCAGCTGCACCTAATACCCAAATCACCTTTCATGCTGCGAAAAATGAATTTGAATGCGCACAGACTGTCTTAAAAAACAGTGTCGCCTTTACAATTGATACGGTACTTTTCACTCCATTGACCGACGGTAAAGGCAATCAGATATCCGACTCACAAATGGAATATCATTTTCTGGAATATTATAAAGGATACGCTGATCCGCTTTCTAATAACGACAACATCAGTGTGGCAGCAGACAGTGCACAGGCGGTCTGGATGATTATTCATGCGCCCAAGTCAGTCACTCCTGGAAAATATATTGGCCAGGCAACCATCCGTACCTCCCTTGGAGATTTCACAGTTCCTCTCACGGCTATTATTTACAACGTAACAATACCGGATCCCCAATCGGCATCTCTTACTCTGACAAACTGGATTGGAGGCTCTGGATTCAGCTCCTCTGACTCCTATGACAATCCCCTTAAATATTATGGTATTACAAAATACACGCCTGAGTGGTGGGCTCTGATGGATAAATGGGCAAAAAGCTTCACCTCGCACAGACAGAATATGATGCTCATCCGTACTCAGACGTTACTCAAGGATGCACCCGGAATTTTAATTGACGGCAATTACAACATTACCTTTGACTGGTCGCTATTTGACCAGTATGTCCAGTTTTTCCTGGACAGGGGAATTACCCGACTTGAAGGACAACCTCTTGCTGTTCACTGTACCACAGATATCAATGGAAATCGAGTCTCTGATTTCAACAAATGCGGGATTTACCGATTTTATAAAAATAGTTCTTCGAAACTTGTCGAAATATGGGATGGTAACTTAGCCGGTATGGAAAATACAAAATGGAATAACCAGTATCTGACGGCACTCAACAACCACCTAATTGAAAAAGGATGGAAGAACATCTGGATTCAACACGCCTTTGATGAACCCAACGGTGTGCAAGGACAACTCGATTGGAATCGGATTGCAGACACTATTCATCGTTATATGCCGGACATAAAAATTATTGATGCGCTTCATGATCCCAAGCTTAGTATGAACTATCTTGCAGGCCACATTAATACATGGGTACTTGAGGAAACTCAATTTGACCTTACGTTTTGCAATACAAGAAAAGCTGCCGGAGATGAAGTTTGGATGTACACCACAGCGAGCACTCTTGATCCTTGGCTTAATCGACTGGCGTCCCAAGATTTATCCAAAGGACGGCTTATGTACTGGTTGCTATACAAATGGAAACTTTCTGCTTTTCTTCACTGGGGATGGAACGCCTGGCAGCACGGTTTCTATCAGGGTACGGCCTATGCTGGCGATGCGAATATTGTCTATCCAGACTCGCTGAACAAGACCGTTAAAGGTTCAGTCCGATATGAAAATATGCGAGATGGTGCCGAGGACTACGAATTGTTCAACCTTGCAGAAAAAATAGATTCAACCCGCGCAAGACTCATTGTTGATGGGGTCATAACCAATGGAACAACCTATCAGAACGACGAAAGTCTCATCAGAGCAAACAGATTGACATTATTAAATATTGCTGCTGGCGCTGCTGACCTGGCCACCTTCAGAGGACGTTGGCTGTTGGATGAAAACGGCGGGACTACAGTCTCAGATGAAGCCGGGAATGGATACAACGCAACATTACAGGGCGGGACTGCGTGGACTTCTGGGAAAGTTGGAAGTGCACTTTCTTTTGATGGTATTGATGATTATGCACACATTGAAGATTCAGTATTCAAAACAGTCACTGGAAGTTTTACCGTCGCCTTCTGGGCACAGCCAGTTTCCACACGAAGCGTGACCACAGAGTCCAACACTGGAACACCGGGAACTGCCGGACAGCGGTATGCATTGTTCCCAACAAATGGCTCAGTGTTCGGCACCGGCCAAGCAGGAATGGGTATCTCAGTGGGAACAAACGGCGTTTCTGTGTTTGAACATGCCAGCGGTTATCTGCCATCCACTTTGGTATACTCTGGCACTTTGTCAGGATGGACACATATCGCTGTTGTGTACCTGAATAATCAACCTACTCTCTATGTCAATGGTACAGCAGTCCGAACGGGTGTTCGCAGTGCTAAAATGGTGCACGCCTCTCTCACGATAGGAGGCGGCAGTTATGGATGGTACAAAGGTAGTTTGGACGATATTTCCATTTACCCGTTTGCAATGCGGAGCGGGGATGTGAGTAGGCTTATGGGCAGTACCACCACCTCTGAAAGAGTCCTCGCAGTGGCGGCAACAGGATCGGAAATTGAAATATCTCCAAACCCGTTTAACCCATCAACAAAAATAGCGTATGATATTCCGAATGCGAATCATGGACAGATAGCGATTTATGACTGCCGAGGGTATTTGATCAAAAGCTTTCCTGCGAAGAAATCCAGTAGTGGTCTTCAGGGAAGTATAGTTTGGGATGGGTGCGATGTTGATATGCATCCAACTGCTGCCGGTGTTTACTGTATTCTTTTGACTGCAGATAATCGTATTACCAAATCTTATCGGCTGATTTTAGTTAAATGAGTCTTTTATCTTTTTGTTGGAGAATTGATTGATGGCATGGCTCAAAGCATCAGAAGTCCCTCCTGAATCTGTTAATGAACATGGACAAATTACGGATGAGAAAATCCTAAACCGTAACCGTATTAAATTCGGTATCGGCACAGTCCTTTACCAGAGTGAAGAGTCTGGTATCGGTCCCATTCCGACAGCCATTATCCGGGCGTTGGGAGGAACACAGTTTCATCTGGGGATCTACGGAGCTGTGGGTGGAATCGGCAATATGTTTCAATGGGTTGGCACACTGCTACTGACGAAATTTAAATCCAATCAAAAGGCAATGATTGTCTCCATGATTCTCGGTTTGATAACCGCCGTATGCATTACAGCGGTTCTGCTTCTGGGAACTAGTCCTCATTTTAAATCCACGGCACTCTGGCTCTACCTCCCACTCGTGCTCATTTTTTATTCCATTGGAGGTGTGCAGTGGAATATCGAGAGTAGCTGGATTGGTGATTTGGTACCTAAAAATCGTCTGGGGTGGTTCACCAGTATAAAATGGGTTATCGGTGTCTTCGGAATTATGGTTTTTGCGTACGCCTTTGCGCGCCTTGGTGACTGGCGACCAACGCTAAAAACATTCTCGCTCGTGTATCTTGTATTTGCTGTCTCGTTTGTGGTTGCTGCAATCTTATACATGACTTCCACTGACCGAGTGCCTAAATCCGCAAATTTTCTTACCCAAGGGGCAACGAAGCATGAGCGGCTGAATTACAAGGCTGTTCCACTCTGGACATATATCCTGTTCTATGTCTTCTGGTCCGGTGGACGGACGACCATGTTCACCTTTACATTTGCTTATATGATGGATACCTTCGGATATTCAATGAGTAAAATGGCTGTTATCGGAATTGTTCAGTTTGTCGTGAGTATGATTATGCTGACTATAATGGGTAAGTTTACAGACCACAGCGGCCACAGGAAACCGCTCATCATTGTTTCCGGAATTGTCGCTTTCTGCATGCTCCTCTGGGTTGCTTCGGCTTGGTGGGGAATAGTTGCGCTGATAGCTTATGCTGTTGTTAACGGTGCCGCCGGACACACACATTCCATGCTTGCCATCAATTACAGCTTGGAAATATTTCCAGACAAAGGACGATCCGCCTATCTCGCATTGAGCAGATTCTTTATCGGTGGGGCCGCTGTAACTTTCACAATTCTCGGAGGAAAGGCTCTGGATGCATTCAAAGGATTTCATATCCAATTATGGGGTGCAACCCTTAATCAATATCATGCTTTGTTTATTGTCTGTTCTATTTTTACATTGTGCTGTATTTTTCCATTGATATACATAGGTAAACGAACTGTAGACTCACTTTGGGATTAAGGACGAAGCCAAATCCCTTTAATGTTTCAACGGTAATTGAATATAATCTGGCTTCTCCTGAATGTAAAGCAGTATATGTATTTTACGATTGTCGCTGAATTGTGTTTAAAAGGATCGATTTAACCTTTGGAAAATGATAATTGTTACAATGGTTCCTAAAAGTAATTCGACAACAGGATATTTTATTGATATAGAAGTTTTACAATGTCTGCATCTTCCTTTCAAAAGGAAATAGGATAAAACGGGGATGTTGTCGTAACTAGATATCTGTACTTTGCACGCAGGGCAGAACGATCTAGGTCTGACAATTGACAGTTTTCTTGGGAGTCTATAGAACAAAACGTTTATAAACGACCCTATTGAAGCACCTAAAAAGAATGCCAGTATTGTAAGGTAGATTGTTATCAATGCATCCCTTTGCGGATAGCCATACCTAGATTAAATATCGGCAGGTAAATAATTATTACAAGGGCTCCAACGACAACAGCCATTAGAATAATCAGGAAAGGTTCAATTATTGATGTGATTTTCTGAATTAGGGCATCGACCTGCTTTTCGTAAAATTCAGCCCCTTTAAGCATAAGTTTATCAAGTTCGCCGGTCTCTTCTCCGGTTTCAGCTAGTCTTACTAAGATATCAGGAAAGGTGCGCGACTCTTCCAGCGCGGAATAGACCGGCCTACCGCGTGATATTGATTCGCGTGCTTTTAATACTGCTTTCTCAATGACAACATTGGTCATAGCGTGTGCTACGAGTGCCAGAGAATCAAGAACAGGGACACTGGAACTCATAAGCAGGGAAAAGCTGCGCGAGAAACGGGCCATTATACTGTCTTTTATTAGTGAACCGAAAACGGGCATGCGCAGTTTCATTTGATCGATCTGAAGGCGCCCTTTGTCTGTCTGGCTTATGACTACTGCAATTGTTAATAAAATCAGTGTGAGGATAAAGCTTATAAAAACATGGTCAAGAATCATGTTGCTGACGCTCATTAAAACCATAGTAGGTGCAGGAAGATTTGCACCGAAACTTTTGTAAACATCTGCAAACATCGGGGCGACTTTCAGCATTAGGATTGCTACACATAGCACAAGGAAAAGCAATACTATCACTGGATAATAGAGGGCTGCAACGACTTTTCTTTTTATGTCCTCGCTCTTTTCGAGATGGTCTGCAAGTTCGCTTAAAATGGGGCCAAGAGTACCGCCAATTTCACCTGATTTAATAAGAGCAATGTAGAGTCTGTCAAATATAGCAGGATGTCCTGCAAATGCTTCAGAAAGCCGGTGCCCTTTTTTTATTTCACCTGCTATGTGCTGTAATGCCTTTTTGAATCTTGGGTGGGGTTCACTTTTCGCAAGCATGTCGAGAGAGCGTTCCAGCGTCATACCTGCAGAAAACATTGTTGAAAGCTGACGTGTGAAAAAGACAACGCTTTTTGAAGGAACGCGATTCTGAATTTTGTCAGCGAGTAGCATCATTCTGTCGGCGAGTGTAGATTTGGCAGATACGCCAGCTTCATTGGCAACTTTCAGAGAGACAACCATAAAACCTTTTGCCTGCAGACTCTTAACCGCTTCATCAGTATCGTTAGCCTTTATGGCGCCGGAAACTCTTTCACGGGCCTGATTAATGCAGACATACTGGAAGTCGACCATCAAAACTCCTCAACTGTATTGTTAAGAACCTCTTTAACAGTTGTAACACCGGCAAACAGTTTTTCCAGTGCGCTAACACGCAATGTTTTCATGTGCTGAGCCAAAGCAACAGCCCTGATTTTCTCCTGATCGCCATTGTCAAAGATTACCTGTCTTATCTCTTTGCTGACCGCCATTACTTCGAATATTCCGATTCGGCCAAAGTATCCCGTTTTACGGCATTTGCCGCACCCTTTACCTGCGTATAGCGGTTTTTTCAAATCTTCGCCGCGCAGGTTCAGAAGGAGAAGTTCCTTGTCGGTCGGGGTGTATGGCGCTTTGCAGTCCGGACAGATTTTGCGGACAAGTCTCTGAGCCATGACCATAACAACAGATGATCCGACCAAAAAAGGCTGCACACCAATGTCTATCAGACGTGTTATTGTTGAAACAGTATCGTTGGCATGCAGAGTAGTGAAAACTAAGTGGCCTGTAAGTGCAAATTTCATGGCAATATCGGCAGTTTCGTGGTCGCGTATTTCACCGATAAGAATTTTATCGGGATCCTGACGAAGAACAGAACGGAGAGTGGTACCGAACGTAAGGCCTACCTTCTCATTCACAGCAACCTGCGAAATGCCGTTTATCTGATATTCAACCGGATCTTCAACGGTTATGATATTGTCTTCTGTCGAGAGAATTTCCTGCAGCGCAGAATATAGAGTTGTTGATTTACCGGAACCGGTCGGACCTGCAATTATCACGATGCCGTAGGGAGTATTGATGGCCTTTTCGAAAAGAACGCGATCGTGATCTTCGAAGCCAAGGTTGGCTAGCTTGTAATTAAAGGTCATTTTATCAAGAAGTCGCATTACAATCTTTTCCCCTAGTACAGTAGGCAGGATTGAAACGCGGACATCGACTTCGCGATCGGGAAGTTTAATTGTGAATCTGCCGTCCTGCGGGAGACGGCTTTCGGCTATATTCAGTTTTGAGAGGATCTTTATTCTGGAAACAACGCCGCTATGCGACTTAAGCGGGGCATTCATGATTTCCTGCAAAGCTCCGTCTACACGATATCGTACTTTGATCTCCTTCTGACCCGGTTCTATGTGTATGTCTGTTGCTCTCTCTTTAAGCGCTTCGTGGAGGATAATGTTTACAAGTTTAACAATGGGAGCATCTTCAATGTCTTTTTTGAATTCCTCCATGTCGAGACCATTGGTGAGATCTTCCGAAGGCATCTCAAAGTCGAGGCCGGAGAGGACTGTGTCTACTTCACCTGATTTTGTTTGTGCATCGTAGGCACGCTTGATTGCCTGTTCTAAATCAATATGCGATGCTAGGAGAGGAAGCACTTCGCATTGAACAAGCTTGCGTAGATTGTCAACAATAGTAATGTTTTCAGGATCTTTCATCGCCACTTCCAGGCCATTATCTTTTTTTGATAACGGCAGTACTCCATATTCTCTGGCAAATGGTTCTGGAATGAGACGAACCATATCTGCATTTGGAGAAAAGAGCGACTCTTTATCTGCAAGGGCTACGCCGATCTGATGGGATAAAGTTGAAAGGAGATCAACTTCCTTTAAAGCATTCATCTCCACTAGAAGTTCACCAATCTTTTTTCTTACCTTTTTCTGCTGCTGTAACGCCTTGTCAATG
>JAEUSG010000385.1 GCA_016788315.1 Fibrobacterota bacterium
TTTATCTGCAGGAATAACCTCTGGTGTTGATCTCTTACGCGGATTAGGCGCTCTAACAAAAATGGAGATCCTCAAAATCCCCGGTGTTTCCGGCGGCCTTGACAATAATTATGAAGCACAGATTAACGGAGCTCTAGCCACTTTAAAAACAAATGATGCCGTAATTATTCATGTTGAATCACCGGATGAATCGGGCCATCTTGGCCTGTTTAATGAGAAAGTAAAGGCTATCGAAGCTATAGACTCCATAATGGTTTCACGTGTAATTTCTTTTGCTGAAAAAAATGAGATCAGATTGCTCGTTTTGCCCGATCATCCTACTCCGGTAAAAATTAAAACACATACGGCTGAGCCTGTCCCCTACTGTTTATGGGGAAAAGGGGTTAATCATAATGGATTTAAGGTCTACTCTGAGAATGAAGCTTTGAAGTCCCCCAATTTCTATGAGAGGGGTCATGAGTTAATGTCGCGCGTAACACAGTTAAAATAAATTATCTTCTTTTTTTACGTAATTAATGGAGGTTTGAATGAAAAAGATTTTCGTCGTTGTTTTGGCCATCGTTTTTACATTTACAGGTTGCAGCAAACTTGATAGAGCAAAAAGAGCTTACAAAAAAGGTGATTATCAGACTACTATTGAGCTTCTTTCCAAATATATTAAAACAAATGCTTCAAATACCGAAGCTCAAAAATACCTACTCTACGCACAGGGAGGAATTCTTGCAGACAGTGCTGCCTCTCTCTTAAAAGCAAACCGTCACGAAGAGGCGCTCTCATTTGCCGATCGTGCAATCAAGATAAACGAGCAAAACGAAGATGCCAGAATTCTTATTGATGAAGCTCTTAAAGGTATCATTACTAAAATTGAACGAGATCTTGTTCCTAACAAAACATGGAGCGGTGTGCTTAACATGACATCTGAAGTTATGAAATACCGCGCAGATGATCCAAGAATGAATTTACTTTACGCTCAAGCCGTTTACGAACTTGAAAATCAGAAAATGAGCTGGAAATCTATTCTTGCTATTAAAAAAGCTACAACCATCGTTAAAGATAATGAGCTTTTGAATTCTTTGATGGCTAAACAGGCTGTTGAAGAAAAACCGTTTGTAACAGCTTTTAACGCGCTACAGCAGGCCTTTATCCAGAAGAACTACAAAGTTTGGCGCGGATATGCAAGTGCACAATATCTTAAAGAGTGCGAAACTGATGTTGCCCGCCTCAAAGAGCGCGGCGATCCAAATATTAAAAATGTTGAAGATTTCTTCAAGTCAATCTCAGGAGATGCAGAAAAATATGGCAGCCCTGAAGGTCCTTCAATTGTTTGTGTAGAGGTTCTCTCTCCTACCCGTGCTTTCGTCCATTTTTCATATAATACACTTCCAAAGAATTTAAAAATGGAAGCATTCCTTAATGGGGCATCTGTTAAGTTCGATCGTGAACAGGATAGTGAAATAAAAGGTAATTTGTAAATTATATTCAAATAGTTATAACTTTTCGGCCCGGTGCTTTTAATAAAAGCATCGGGTTTTTTGTTTGCACCAAGTAAGATAACTGACAAGTTAATGATTTCTACGCTCAGTGACCGGCGATTGGTTTACTTCGTTCCCTCAAGAACAAGTGTCAGCTTTACTTCCTTACCCTTCCTTATTACCGAAAGAACAACATCATCGCCAGGAAGAAACTGATTGAATATTTCAGAAATTGAAACCTGATCTGTAATTTCGCTGTTATTTGCTTTTATGATAACGTCTCCTACCTCAAGACCCGCGCGCTCTCCAGGGCTTTTCTTTTCTATGGAATTGATAATAACCCCGCGTGTAGATTTAAGTCCAAGGCTT
This sequence comes from Fibrobacterota bacterium, assembly GCA_016788315.1. Lineage (GTDB taxonomy): Bacteria > Fibrobacterota > OXYB2-FULL-49-7 > OXYB2-FULL-49-7 > JAEUSG01 > JAEUSG01. The sequence goes on from JAEUSG010000385.1 coordinate 1,842, forward strand.
GCCGCAATATAAGGAGTAAGATTCTGTATAGATATTCCTGTGTAAAAAGATCTGATCTTTCCATATTGAAGAATCTCTTTTAGTGTCTTCATGGCACGGCTTGCAGGAATTGCAAATCCAAGACCTATATTTCCCTGCCCGCTTGGCGAAATGATAAAGGTATTGATTCCGATAAGCTCTCCTAAGCAATTAATGAGTGCTCCCCCGCTGTTGCCCGGATTTATTGCTGCATCGGTCTGGATCATATTCCTGTACTGGATTCCGCTCTCTCGAGTGAATTCTCTTCCATACGCGCTGATAACACCTGTTGTGACCGTAGGTCTGTTGTCTTTTATAAGTGCGCCGAAAGGATTTCCTATTGCAACAGCCCATTCACCAATGTAAAGAGAATCGTTTGGAACTATCTTTATTGCAGGAAGTCCATTTTCTTCGATCTTGATAATTGCGAGATCCGTATATTCATCAGCGCCCATAAGTTTTGCTTTGTACTGTCTGCCATCTGCCAAATGAACTTCGATATCAGAAGCATTTTCAACTACATGAAAGTTTGTTACTATGTGACCTTTTTCTGAAAGAATAACACCGGATCCCATAGAACGGTATTCGTTAACTGTTGGAGGAAAAAACTGTCTGAAAAATGGGTCGTCAAAAAACTGGTTGTTTACAATTTTTCTTTGTGTAACACCTATGAAAACCACAGACATTGATGCCTTATTTATCGCCTTAACCATGCTATTATTACGGCGGATATCTGACGATTCGCTGAAACCGAAGTCTACTTGCTTATCAAGTTTACCATCTTTTTCATCTTGAGAAGCGTACGCACTTTTATCGGATTGCGACGACATTGTTTCACGTTTATCAAACAGGTTGAGCGTGCTTACAAAGTATCCGGCAGCAAATGCTGCGACTACAAATAAAAGTGTTCTGATTTTCATTACTCTTTAACCATGCTGCAGTTTCCTTTAAAAACTGCACCCTCATTAAGAATGAGATCTTTTGTATGAATATCGCCTGTAACCTGTGCGCTTTCGTCAAGCTCTATTTTTTCTTTTGCAGAGAGTTTTCCGGATACACGACCAGCTATTTTTGCATTGATTACTTCTACGTCTGCGTCGAGATGACCCTCTTTTTCAAGAATGAGATCCCCGTCAACAACCACCCGCCCCTTTAATGTTCCCTCAACTTTGATGTTATGGTTTGTTGTAAGAACTCCGTCAAAAACGGTTCCTGCTCCTATGACTGTTCCCAGTATTTTACTCTGCATAATTAATCCTCAACTTTTTCCGGCGAAACAAAAAAGTCAGTTATTCTGTTAAGATCCGCCGTATCGGTATAATGGATAACAAGTTTGCCTTTGTCTTTATTACTGTTTTGTATTTCTATTTTTGTTCCGAACAGTTTTGTAAGTCTGTCTATAAGCTCCATCATGTCAGGATCAATATCTATGCTCTCTTTTTTCTTATCGGAGGGAGCCTTTGATTCTGAAACAAGTTTTTCAACCTGACGCACATTGAGATCTTCTGTTATTATTTTGTTAAGAAGCTTTGTCTGTGCTGTTTCATCGCCGGAAGCAAGGAGCGCTCTGGCATGACCCGAAGAAATTTTCTTTTCGCGTAAAGCTGTTTTTACATCGTCCGGCAGCTTTAAAAGGCGTAAAGTATTTGAAACAAATGAACGGCTCTTTCCTGTGTCTTCTGCAAGTTTTTCGTGAGTATAGTTATACTGAGCAACAAGCTCCTGATATCCGAGCGCTATTTCATAATCGTTGAGATCGCTGCGCATCTGGTTTTCAACCAATGCCAGAATCTGCATTTCTCTGTCTGAAACCTTATCGCGGATTACTGCAGGAATATCCTGCATGTTGAGAGCGCGGACCGCACGGAGTCTGCGTTCACCTGAAACAAGTTCGTAGCGTCCTTTTGATTTCCTGACAATTACTGGCTCAAGAACACCATGTTTAGCGATAGAATCTTTAAGTTCCTTAAGATCTTCTTCGTTGAACTCTTCGCGAGGCTGATAGGGATTGGCTTCAATCTCTGAAACGGGAAGGGTGAAGTATCCGCCGGTTTCGCGTGAAACTGTCTGCGACTGCGGTGGGAGAGGGCTCCGCTCCGTTTCGTGCATTTCTACCGCTTCTTCGGAGATAAGGGCTTTAAGCCCCCTGTGTAGCGCTAATCTCTTCTTTTTGTCCGTCATCTGTTGCTGTCCTGTTTCTGTTTATGATTTCTTCGGCAAGCTGGAAATAGTCCTCTGCGCCCGATGAGACAATATCATAGGCAAGTATGGGTTCGCCCATGCTTGGAGCTTCCGAAAGTTTTACGTTACGTCGAACCGGTGTTGTGAAAACCTTTTCTTTGAAATAGTCGCGCACATCTTGAGCCACCTGTTTTGACAGGTTAAGACGCGCATCGTACATTGTCAATAAAGCCCCTTCAATCTGGAGCTGACTGTTAACTGTTTTCTGAACCGTTCTTACAGTTGAAAGAAGTTCTGCCAACCCCTCAAGAGCGAAAAACTCGCACTGAATTGGAATAAGAACAGAATCTGCAGCAGCGAGAGCATTAAGCGTCAGCAGGGAGAGGGAGGGGGGACAGTCGATTATTATGAAATCAAATCTGTTTTTTATCTTCTCCAAAGCCTGTTTCAGCTTATACTCTCGGGCGATCATTTTAAAAAGCTCATACTCAGCGCTGACAAGGTCATTGTTTGAAGGTATGATGTTTATATATTCGTTGACATTTGTATAAGAAGGTTTAACGATGATTTGGTTGATTGTATCTTCGTCAAGTTCTTCTGTCAGAATAAAGTCATACACAGACTTTTCAACAGCCCGTTTATTAAGACCCATGCCGGTAGTTGCGTTTCCCTGAGAATCCATATCGATCAGGAGAGTGCGCTGCTCCAGCACAGAAAGTGAGGCTGCAAGATTTACGGATGTAGTTGTTTTTCCTACTCCGCCCTTTTGATTTACAACGGCAATTACTTTTCCCATAGTAGATTTCTAATATATGTTATAGGGTGATTTAATTTCAAGAAATAATAAAAGAGGAGAGTGTTCTTTTCTGACCATTATCCAAGTTATAAACATAGTTATCCACATTTTTAACTTTTACTTTATGTTTTTTTTCTATTTCTTCTATCTCATTATTTAACAATGTGTTAAACGTTATAACCTGACCCTCTTTTTTGAGTAATGATAAAGCGCTTTCAACAAATTGAACGTTTTCCTTAAAAGCCCGGGAAATTACGATATCTGCGAACTTTGAGAACTCGCCCATCTCTTTCTCAACCCTAACATTATGGACCTTAAGATTCTTTATTCCGCACTTACGGCAGACATGGTCAAGAAAGATTGTTCTTTTCTCTCTAGATTCAAATGCGTGAAATTGGCAGTCAGGTTTAGCAATAGAAAGCGGTATAACAGGAAATCCGTTTCCGCTGCCGATATCTGCTACAATAGATTTTCCTGATATTTTAGAGGCGGCGGCAAGTGAATCCTGCAAGTGGCGCTCTTTGAGAAATGGGATATCGTTTCGGGAAACAAGGTTAACCCTGCTATTCCATTTTATGATCTCTTCGATATATACTTCAAATAAGGATTCAGCCTCTGCCATATTTCACCATTATCATTAGTACCTGAATATCAGCAGGGGAGATACCAGAAATTCTAGATGCCTGACCTAGTGTTGCAGGACGAATTTTTGTTAGTTTCTGCCTTGCTTCAAGAGAGAGATTGTGAACTGTGTTGTAATCTATTTCAACCGGTATTTTAGCATTTTCCTGTTTTTCAAAATCTTCAGCCAATGCAATTTCTTTAAGAAGATAACCCTCATATTTTGTGAGGATCTCCATCCGCATCCATTCCTCTTCAGAATAGGAAAACTCCTTTCCCAAAATTGGACGAAGGTCCTGATTTGTAATATCAGGTCTTTTTAATAGTGCAAAAGCCTTCACGCTCTCTTTGAGCTCTGAAAATCCTCTTTCCGCTAATAGAGGGTTTATCTTATCCATTGAAACCTTCTTATTCTTCAGACGCTCAACACCGGCATATATTCTCTCAATCTTTGCTGTTTGCTTTTCATAGAACCCTTTATCTATTAACCCAAGGTCATGACCTTTTTTCAGGAGCCTTTCATCAGCATTATCCTGCCTTAATAAGAGCCTGAATTCTGCTCTGGAGGTAAACATTCTATATGGCTCTTCGGTCCCTTTTGTAACCAGGTCATCTATAAGTACACCGATATATGCCTCTGACCTTTTTAGTACTAACGGCTCCTTACCTAGTATTTTCAAACAGCAATTTATAGCAGCCATCAAACCCTGAGCAGCAGCCTCCTCATAACCGGAAGTACCATTTATCTGTCCGGCAAAATATAGGGAGGGAATAATCTTGGATTCAAGAGTTGCATTTAACTGAGTAGGGGGGAAGTAGTCATATTCAATAGCATACGCAGGGACTGATATTTCACAGTTTTCAAGACCTGGAATTGTGCGGAGAAGTTTTTGCTGAAAATCTGCCGGGAAGCAGTTTGAAAAACCGTTAAGATAAATATCGGGTAGATTGTATCCTTCAGGCTCTATGAACAGCTGGTGAGACTCTTTATCAGCAAAATTTATAAGCTTTGTCTCAATTGATGGACAGTATCTAGGACCTGTAGATTTTATGATCCCGGAAGCCATAGGGGAGAGGGCAAAGTTTTCTCTAATGAGTTTATGAGTCTCTTCCGTAGTTCTGGTGATGTAGCAGGGGAGCTGTTTTCTGTTAATCTCTTCAGTTCTATAAGAGAAAGGAGATGGAGGAAAGTCCCCCTGCTGTTCTGAAAGTTTTGAACAATCTATAGAACTTTGTTTAATTCTCGCCGGAGTACCTGTTTTAAGCCTGGCAGTTCTAACTCCCTTTGAAACAATACTTTCTGTAAGTCCTGTACTGTTTTTTTCACCTATTCTACCCGCTGAAATCTGTTCATTACCAATGTGGATAAGTCCGTTCAAAAAAGTGCCGCAACAGAGAATAACCCCTTTTGCGCTGTATTCTGAGCCTTTTTCTGTTTTTACCCCTGTGCATAACCCGCTCTTTTCATATATCAAAGAATTTACAGAATCTTCAATTATTTCAATACCAGAAAGAGAAGAGGCATACTTTGAGGCCTCTATCATATATTCATCTTTATCTATTTGAGCCCTCGGACCCCACACTGCAGGACCCTTACTTTTATTAAGCATTCTAAACTGAATACCTGTTTTATCTGTAAGAATTGCCATAATTCCGCCAAGAGCATCTATTTCACGAACCATATGCCCTTTTGCCAGACCACCAATAGCAGGATTACAGGACATCTTAGAAATTGCACTTTTATTATGAGTAATTAGTAGTCCGGAGAGAGAAAACTTTGAAACTATGGTAACCGCCTCTAAAGCTGCATGACCACCGCCTACTATAATGACATCAACCATTTACCGCCCATTGTTTCACGTGAAACATTCTATGTTTATGATCCTCTGTTATTTATCTGAAAAATACATTTTTTTGATATCTGTTATCGAGTGCTTAATTATTGTTTTATCTGGCTTCGAGAGCCTCAGCCAGTTTTTTTCTTTTTGTCGGGCACTGAGCCTGTCGAAGTGCCGTTTTCCCAATATATACATCTGTTATCTCTAAGAAATCCTCTGGCTTCGACAAGCTCAGCCATCGGAGTAGTTATATTCTTTTTTACACTTTCTAGCACTTAAGGTCTCAAAGGGCCTGTTTCCTTATGCATATGCTGGCTTCGAGAGCCTCAGCCAACGGAAGAATTAAAAAGATCCATCTGTTATTTTTGTAAAAGATTGTTTTCTTCTCTCCCGTGCCCTGAGCGTAGCCGAAGGGCAATTTCTGGCTTCGGCTACGCTCAGCCAGCGGGCATATTAAAGATCCATCTATTATTTCTGTAAAAACTTGTCTTTCTTTCGGGCCCTGAGGCTCTCGAAGAGCCAAATCCTCATTTTTTAGGATAGGTTTTAGTATCCCAAAATTTTTTATGCCTATTCTAGGGCTTCTTATGAGTTCAAAAAAGATCCCTCTGTTATTTTTGTAAAATATTGCGTTTTTAGCGTAATTTCAGCGTTTTATTATTTTAATATTTCTTCTTGTTCTTTTATTGATTTTCATTATTCCTTGCTGGCTTCGAGAACCTCAGCCAGCGGACAACATAAATATCCATCTGTTATTCCTGTAAAAACATGTCTTTCTCCCGGGCCCTGAGGTTCTCGAAGGGCCATTTTCTGTTGGCTGAGCGTAGCCGAAACCAGTATTACTGGAAAAGATCTATTTGCTGGCTTCGAGAGCCTCAGACAGCTAAGAAGTAAAAAGATCCATCTGTTAATTTTGTAATAATCAAAATTTGTCTTTCTTTAACTTTTATGAGCTCATTTTTCAAGATAGGTTTTGGTATCCCAAAACTTTTTAAGGCCATTCTAGGGCCTCTAATGAGGTCAAAAAGATCCATCTGTTATTTTTGTAAAATATTGCGTTTTTAGCTTAATTTCAGCACTTTTTATTATCAATTTGTTTCACGTGAAACTAAGCTTTGAACATCCACTGATTTAAGATCTTTATTTGTATTCAGTATGTATAAACTAAAAACATAAATAGAAAAGCATGTTAAAAATGTTGATAAGTACATAAATGTTGATAAATCAATATCTTGCAATATCTAAATATTGTTGATAACTTTGATTATAAATGTTTATATCTTTTTGATAAAGATTGGTTTATAAACATTGTGGATAAGTTCAATAGTTATAAACAAGATTATTGGTCGATTATCAACTTTGTAATGTTGAAAACATCATTACTTACTGTCTGATCTTTTTCTATCAATTTTTCAATAGTTTGACATCCATGAATAATAGTACTGTGATCTTTCATAAATATCTTACCAATACTTTTTAATGTTGAATTAGTCATTTTCTTAGAAAGGTACATAGCCATCTGCCGAGGAATTACATTCTCTTTTTCGCGGCTTCCCTTAATAATCTTTTCTTTGGATGTCTTATAATATTGTGCAACTTTATCTACTACCTCTTCCACGTATACCTTCTTCATACCGGAATCATTTTTAAAACTCAATATTTCTACAGCTTTTGTATAATCGACATCAACATTATACATAGAAGAATATGCCAGAATTTTAATCAGGTATCCTTCCATTTCCCTAATATTACTTGAAGCATTCCTTGCAATGTACTCAATAACATCTTCAGATATATTCAACTGATTTTTTGTAGCCTTCTTATGAAGTATTGCTACTTTGGTTTCAAAGTTTGGCGGTTGAATATCAACGGTTAACCCAGACTGAAATCTTGAAACAAGTCTATCCTCAAGGCCATCAAGATCTTTTGGGATTTTATCACTTGTAATTACAATCTGTTTCTTGGAAAGAAAAAGGTCATTAAAAATGTGAAAAAAGACCTCTTGAGTTCCCTGTTTCCCCGAAAGGAATTGAATATCATCCATTAACAGAAGATCACAGTTTTTATAAAGAATACTGAATTCGTCGCTTTTTTTCTGTTCTATGAACTTTATGTATTCATCAACAAATTGAACAGAGCTGGTATAAACGACATTAGCCTTTTGATTTGAGGCTAAAACATGATTTCCTATAGCCTGCAAGAGATGTGTTTTACCTAAACCGCTCTTTCCATATATAAAGAGGGGATTAAATTTGGTCGCGCCGGGTGTTCCTGCAACTGCAAAAGCAGCAGAATGGGCAAATTCATTGTTTTTTCCTACAATAAAGCTGTCAAAATTGTAGTCTTTGTTGAGATTTGTTTTAAGCCTATTGTTTTTAAGTGTGTCAGCTATATTGAGATCAGACTCAAATTTTACTACCAGGCTCTTTCCGGAGAGCTTTGCGACTGTTTCACATATGACATCGCTGAACTTATCTTCTAGGAAATGTGAATGAATTTCTCCTTTTGAGGTTAAAAGGACTATCTCAGAATTACTGATATCCTTAACTCTTAAAGGTTCAATCCAGGTTTTGTAGCTTTCTGCGGGAATCTGGCTGCTTATTTCAATAAGGCAGTTATTCCAAAAAGATTGTATATCCATAAGTTTAGTTTTATCTCCTAGGTTGAAAATAATTATTTTAGCAAACTCTCTAAGTACATATAAAAGAAGAAAAAGAAAGGGATTATTAAATGCGTCAGCAGACACTCAACAGAACATCCAACAAGAAGCGGACAACAAAACACGGTTTCCGTAAGAGAATGAAAACAAAGAACGGCAGAAAAGTTCTTGCTAACAGACGTAAAAAGGGACGTAAGAAGTTAACAGTTTCTGACGAATAATTCTTTAAAATTTTGAAGCCGACATTTCTCGGGAAAAAATTTAGGGGAGAGCTCTTTGATTTTATTATCAGGATTGACAAACAAAAGTCGGTCCTTCAGCTGTTCTTTTCAATATCAAAGAAACATTTTAATGCCGTAAAAAGGAACACCATTAAGCGAAGGATAAAAGAGTTTTACAGAACACAATATCCTTCGCTTACAGGTGAACTTCATTATTTTATTAGAAAGCCTTTTTCTCTTTCAAACAAAGAGATTCTTCGAAACGCAATGAATAAGTCATTAGAAAAGATCATAGAGATTAAATGAGAAAAGTTCTTATTCTTCTATTGAAATTTTACAAAATGGCAATTTCGCCATTCATCGGCAGGGCTTGCATATACGAACCGACATGCTCTGTTTACGCGATGGAGGCAATAAAAAAACATGGTCCATTCAAAGGGTTATTGATGTCCGGCTACAGAATATTACGCTGCAATCCGTTCAGCAGAGGTGGTTTTGACCCGGTTGTTTAGTTGTTTGTTAAGTTAATTATGCAGGAGTATTTATAAATGTTTAATAAAAATTTCATAATAGCCTTTGCTCTGATTTTCGCCTCATTTGTTTTCTTCAACGGCGATTTCTGGAATTATAAAATTCTTGGCAAAGAGAAGCCTGTACCGGCTTCCGCTGCTCCTGCTGCTGAAAAGTCTGTAAAAACACACACATCAGCTCCGGCGGAAATAAAAGAGACGACTGAGAACAAGTTAGCTCCTGTTGATTCTACCGTTCTATCTGTAGATTCATTGAAACAATTATCAAAAACAATTATCGTCAGCAATGGTCTTTACACGGCAAGAATATCAACATATGGAGCTATTGCTACCGCCTGGTCTATTCCGGAGTATAAGGATTTTAAGGGCAAGACTTACAACCTCGTTTCAGATACTGCTCTGGGTATTTTCAATCTTGAGATTGAAGGCGTCGATTTTGATAAAACTCTTTTTACAACAGATGCCCCTGATTCTCAATACATAACAACAGAAACAAGCATCTCATTTAAAACGGTCACGCTGGAAGGGAAAACTGTTGAGAAAGTATTTACATTCAGACCTAAAGCATATGATATAACAGTAAAACTTAGCAGTACAGATAATATTAAAGGGAAATATCAGTTTGGATGGAAGGGTGGAATCAGAGAGAGTGAAAAAGATGTTGACACCAAACTAGCAGATCAATCTCTCACCTTTTACCTAGGCGGGGAAGAGGATGATGTTGACAGACCGGTTGAAAATGACGATACTGCAAAAGATGTAGAAGGGTTGCTTAAATGGGCATCTTTAAGATCAAAATATTTCAGTGGAACTTTTGTCCCAGATTCTGTTGGAGATTTTACAGTATATACGAGAAAGATTGCAAAAACTGAAGAGTCAGGGAATCCTTTAAATTTTTCATTAGTATATGAGGGCAGACTGGAACAGGGCAGTGCTCTTTATAAAGTAATTTTAATTCCTAGCAGACATTCAATTCTTACGTCATATAATATTCAGTTAGAAAAAATATTGTTTAAAGGGTATGCAGTATTCTTTAAGGCAGACATCTGGTTTCCAAAACTCTGCGGTCTTCTTTTAACTCTTCTAAATTATTTCTATGGATTAATTCCAAATTATGGAATTGCAATTCTCCTCCTTACTTTGCTTACGAAAATAGTTACGCTTCCGTTGACGATCAAAAGTACAAGATCGATGGCCCGAATGAAGCTGATGGCTCCGAAAATTAAGGTCATACAGGAAAAGCATAAAGGCGATCCGATGGCTCAGCAGCAGGCCATGATGAAGATGTACAAGGATGAGGGGATCAGTCCACTTGGGGGAGCGGGTGGCTGTCTACCAATGATCCTTCAAATGCCTATTTTCATCGCATTGTTTGTTGCACTTCGAAAGGCGATAGAGCTTCGCGGCGCTGATTTTGCTTTTTGGATACATGACCTTTCAGCACCTGAGGTCCTTGTAGCTCTGCCATTCAGCATACCATTTTTCGGGGCTCATCTTTCACTGCTTAACATAATTATGGCTGTCAGTATGTTCTTTCAGAGTAAGCAGACAATGACCGGAAACGATCCGAACCAGAAGATGATGGTTTATTTCATGCCTGTAATGATGTTCTTTATGTTCAATAACATGCCGGCAGGACTTCTCCTCTATTGGTCTTTAAGTAATATTTTGGGTATTGCTCAGAATTTTTTCATTAAATTCGATCCCGAAGAATTGAAAAAAGATACTGTTAAAAAGAAGAAAAGTCTTTGGGGCAAAAAGCCATCCTACAATGAAATTCTCAAAAGGATGGGTAAGAAATAAAATATCTGTGAACAGTGTGTTGCTGATCACAGATTTAACTCGTAAGATTGCCGATACTTATTAGGTCTGTCTCAAGCAGAATTTGAAGATTTTTCCCTTTTAGTATATATATATGTATGGGGATAGGTTTTTACAGATAAGCTGGAGGGAGATTAGTTGAAAAAGTTAGGATTTCTTCTATTTTTTGCCGTTTTCTGCTATTCAGCAGATTCTACGCACGTATTCTGGAATAAATGTGTAACTAACGGCTATTCAGTTTCATCCAATCCAGGTCCAAATCTGCCTTCCGTTTCTGTGAAACATGAAGGAATGGTAGCAACAGGCTCATATGATGTTTCGGGGAACTTCGTTAATACAGAATTTAGTCTGGGTTCAGGCCATTATGATAACAGAGGTAAAAGTTCATTTGTCTGGTTTAAAGATCTCAACCATTTACAGGGAACAGTAACTACTGCAAAACTCAGAGGAGAATATAAAGACGGCTTTTCAGATACAGCATTATGCAGCAATGGCCCCATCTCTCTTCGGGTTGGTATTGTTGATTTTTCACAGAACCTGAATATGATGGGTGGTGAAAGCGGAGTGCCGGAAAATGCGGTATGGCAGGATTATGATAATCGCCTGCAGTACGATATGTCCTATTCAAATGGTTTTACAGGACTAATGGCAGAAGACAGTGTAAACATCTCAGCGTTATCCGGACGGAGCGGCAGATTTATCCGCAGCGTTCTTGATAAACAGTTTTTTGAAATTGATGTTACAAAACAGATCAATTGGATTCTTTCACACACCGGTTCAAATAAGGGGGGATTCAGCGGTCAATATGCAATTGTATTGCTTTCACCGGTAGGTAAAGGTAGCACTGGCAGGGTAACTCTATACAGTACCGAAGATGGCATTTTAGGACCATCTGAAGAGGGGAGTGATTCGGCGTGGACCTCTGATGGAAACACAATCCATCTAGTTGCATCAGGAAATCTCATTCCAGCTGCCCCGGATACCTTACCCGGGTTCATTTTTGACGTTTGGAACGATGCTGATTCAGCAGCAGTTACTGTAGGTTTAAACAATTTCAAAAAGACAGTAGATTCTATCTTTGTTTACAGAGATAGTATATTAATTCATCAACAAAAAAATGAATTCTACCGCATATGGGATGTAAACACCTCTATTTACAAAAATGCTTTTTACACTCTTGCCATAAAATATACTGACGCATCAACAGATACATTTTTCAAATATTATAGGGCATATATACCATCCTTTAACGGGTGGTTTAGAAATGACATTCGCAGAATAGTTATTGATTGGGGATTTTCAGGAGCAAGAACAGATAGTTATGAATTATTCAGAGACGGGGTTAAACTAGGATCTTTTCCAGATTCTGTTCGTTCATTTACTGATAACGGAGCGGATCCATATCAGGATCACAGATATAAAATGGTCTTTCATTTTGTAAACAATGGGAGAACGGATTCAATTTTTTACAACTATCAGGCTGCCATGGCACCGGAACCGGAACTTTGGTGCGGAAACACCTCTCTTCTTCAGACAATGATGTCGGGTAAAGGGGTTGTATATAAACAGAGATATAGCACACACCATCGAAATGTAACATCAGTTTCTCTTCCATTTACCATTCCATCCTTTGAGGGAGGAATTTACATAACAGGAAACATAGATTCTATCGGTTTTGATACTTTGGTTGCTATCGCAGCATACGATACCTGCAGTCATCTTCCCATTTATAAATCTGGACAGGACAATATTGTTTTTGCAGCACTCGATGATATAAGCTGGCTTCGCGGTCCTACAATGTGGACCTGGTTTAATCATGCAAGTAAACTTCCATTTGTCAACTGGAATAATGTTCACAAACCAGTAAAGTTTTATACGATTTATAGAGATGGAGTTTATGCAGGAACTCCATCGATAAATGATATGCAGTATGCGGATACAACGGCTGATATTTATACAGATCATAATTATCAGATGATCATAACATATCAGGACTTTTCTACAGACACATTGAATGCATTATACTCAAGACAGACTCCTCCACAGCCCCAGCCATATTGCGGATCTCCATCTGTTGCCGGAAATGTTATTTCCACCAAGGGACTGCTATGCCGAATCGGTGGGGATTCACTGTTTCGCCAGGTAACAAATCCAGGGGTACCATTCCCTGCTCCGAAATCTCCAATGCATACATTGGTTGTGGGTAAAGTTGATTCCATTACGGATACGCTAGTAATTCTCGGGAAAGGGGATAGCTGCGGTTCGCTCTTTTTATCAAACGGTAAAGCGGTTGCTGCAAAGTTAAATGAATATAATTACATCCGTGGAGTACAATTCTGGGCTTACTATGATAACTGGCCGAAAAAGGTTAGAGTTGACTGGACTGGGATAGGTAAATCTGTTAACTACTATGAAATACTCAGAAATTCGGTTAGAGTTGCAACATTTCCAGGCGTTAATGGAACAGGATGGATTGACACAGCAGTAAGCCCATATGCGAATTACACGTACAGATTGCGCGTCTTTTTTATGGATTCGACAGCAGATAGCGCTGATGCAGATTATAAGGCAGTTGCGATTCCTCCTCCTGCTCCATTCTGCGGAACACGGACAGAAGCGCAGAATAGTGTCAATTCAAGAGGGATAACCTGTATTTCAAACCATGATTCACTTTTGCAGAATGTTTCAATTGCCGGACCTGTATTTCCTGCTCCGAAATCTCCTTCAAATTATTTGATACCTGGAAAAATAGGAACAGCTTCAGACACCTTTGTAATCCTTGGAAGTGGTGATTCATGCGGTAAGCTTCATTTTGCAAAAGATAGCAAACAGGCCGTAGCAAGGCTTAATGAATACAGCTATATCAGAGGGCCGACATTGAATGTATGGTATCATGATGGGATGCAGGTTGTAAAGATTCAGTGGAATGGGATAGGAGGATCTGTTGATTATTTTGAACTTCTGCGCGATGGACAGACAATAGTCAGCAATTATAACGGAACATGGAATTATGATGACTATTCAGCGGATGCATTTACAAATCACACATATCTTTTGCGCATATTTAAGAGCGGAGTTGCCATAGATTCCTTGACCGCTGGCTATATGGCTAAAAACCCTTATCAGAATCCTGTTGTGTGGTGCGGTTCACCAGGAATTCTGCAGGATACACTATCAAGACATGGATCATCGCTTCGTGTACATTGGGATACGTTGCCCATACCTGTTTCAAGAGTGGATAATCCATTTTCAAACAGTAAATATCCTGGTGCAGTGCTGATGCTGGGTGAGTGGTTTGATAAGGAAAAGAATGTTACAGTAACAGATACAATGGTGGCAATGGGAATTAATGGAAAATGCGCAAGTTTGATAATGAGTAAAACAAGTGCAGCATATTTTTGGAGGCTTAAAGACTGCTATATGCTTCAACCTCCCTATTTCTCAGCCTGGTGGCAGCAGGATTCCGGTTTTATAAGAGTTGAATGGGGAAATTTCAAGCGGCCGGTTGAAGGGTATGTTCTTTACAGGGATACAACGAGAATATATAGCGCTACCGGTACAAATGTCTGGCATTTCTTTGACAGATCCGGAGTAAAAGAAAATAATTATCAGTATAAGATTCTTGTAAACTACCAGGATTCGACCTCTGAATGGTTTTATGCCAACTACAGCAATCAGGGAGGAAACACAGGAAAAGAGATGCCGCCGATCTACTGCGGTACAGATGCTATGCTAACGGCTGCTTTAGCAGGAAAAACGGTGCAGTTCATTGTGCCGTGGGATTCAGCAGCCAGACCTTTTACCAGAAGCAGCAACCCTTTTCTGCTGCAGGGAACTTCAAATGTTTGGGCTCTCTTAGGAAAAGAGGGCAGCAATACGTATTCGGATACTTTTCTCGCTTTAGGCAAAATTGGAACGTGTTCGGATCCTCTTTTTTCTAAAGATATGAAGTCGGTTGTCTTTGCAAGAATTCAGGAATATCCATTCATCCGTGGACCTAGACTGATGTCATGGTTTTTCTACGACAGCAACTGTGTCTCACTTAACTGGGGCGGATTTCAGGGTACAGTAACTACCGCTACACTTTTCAGGGATAATCAGTTTGTTAAATCATTTCCTGGAAGTTCTACATTCTATAATGATTATATGACTGATCCGTCGATAAAACATCTCTATGTTCTTATAGTAAAGACAGGAACATCAACAGACACACTATACTCTAATTACAGTAAAGATGGGGACGGCGGCGGAAGTGGAGGAGGCCGTGATTTTAATTTTGACGGTAAATGGGGATATGAAGGCTCATATACCTTTAACTTGATGAAAATGACAGGCAACAAGGCAGATTCCGGTAAAAGCGGATATGTTTACAGATGGGGTATAAAGAAAGAATCCGTTATAATTGATTCTGTAACAAGACTCCTTCAGACGCCGGTAACGTTTAATGTTTCGTTCAGAAAAATTACTGATGCCTCTTTTATAAACCTGTTATCATTTTCTGTCAAAAAGGCAGACAGCTGTTATGGATACAATGTGAAGGATACAGTTTTCGGCATAGGAATATATCAGAAAAGAGTTATTGTTGTAGCTGGGGCAGAAATAGACACTATTTATAATTACTTTACATCAGGAGTAGCAGTTCCGGTCAGCTTAAACAATGTCATATCAATAAACCTTTCAAAAATTGCGTCAGTTAATCTTGGAACAAAGAGTACGGCTTTTATAAGCAATTATTCAGAGGATGGAAAATTGCTTCCTGCACCATCCGGGAACATGCTGACCTTCAGCCACACTGTGCCGAATGTTAATACTATTTACAAAACAATAAGCTATATAGCAGATGGTCTCCCGTTCGGTCTTATCCTTATGGCTAGCGGAACTCTTGAAGGGGGTCAGAAAACGCTTTCAGCAGGTCCTGCTAAAGAGGATGGATATGTAACCTTTGACGGGACAGTCAGAATGGAAATTGAAGGAGAAGGCATACCAAAGAGCGCTTCGGATATGCAGCAATCCGGCAGACAGGATAAAATTCTTTTCTCTTCACTGAGGATATATTCCGGTTCTATGATGGACACAGTAAAGCTTCCTCTTGACTCAGGAAAGGTAACATTCAATTCCGGACCCGATCATGCAGGCAAGCGTATCAGTATAAAGGGTATTGATACACTCCTTGGTATTACAGTTGATGCGCCAGCCGGTCGTGTATTCCATATTGGTGCCTCTGATAAGAGTGTTGTTGGCATAACTAACGGAACGGAGAGTCGATACTATACAGTTGCTGCAGCGGTTATGGCAGGAGAAAAAACAATTAAACTGCCTGCGGCTGAATATAAGGGAATGCCCATTGCGCTTTATCAAATGGCGGGCATCACAATAACAGGTGAAATACAGGGAGAGAAAAAGACTTTAATAGATGCTGATGGAAATGATGCCGGTATATGGCTCAAGGAGGTTGCATCAATAGGAATCAGAGGAGTATCAGTTCGTAAAGGGAATGTTTCGCTTTCTGCGAATACAGTAAGCGGTATTACATTTGCACAGTGCAGAGTAACAGGCTCGCTTAACGGAGTAGTAATATTTGCTCCTGAAGGAGATTCTTTTTCAACACTCAGCCCTAAAACAAAAAATTGCACAATAGAAAACTGCGTTGCTGACAGTATTGCCGGATTTGCCTTTCTTATAGATAGACCTGTTGATTGCCGTATTGCTAATAATACGGTTGTATCGGCCGTATACGGAGCATATATGGGCCGTGGTGGCAATAGTCGAAAGGTTTCATTGCCTCTTACCGGTAATACAGCGTCAAATAATATATTCCGAAATTGCAAAGCCGGTTTTGTTCAAGGACTTGATAACAGCATGGACAACATAGGTTTTACTTATAACGCAAATATATTCCAAAGCTGTGACAGCGGAGCCTTTTCATCAAGTTATACTACTGATCCAGTTTTCCGCACAGTTAGACAGAGTGCTCCTGCCGGGTGCATTGAAATTGCTGCAAATGAAAATTCAATATCTGCATCTTTCCCGTATATACCCGTTATTGGCAGTTCAGTTCATGATAAAGGTCTTAGAACTTCAATGTCGCCTTTAACAGATTTTAGAGGAAGTCCTCGTGTATTGTCAAATTCTTTGGATATCGGTGCCTTTGAACTTTTCGATCTTAGAATGGGCTTCAATCTTCTAGCTAAAAGAGCGGCAGAAGGCTGTGCCTTTGTCCGGTACACTCTTACTGCACCCGATTCAGGATCCTTTACACAGGTGCAGATGGTTTTAAAGAAAGATGGTGCTGCTTTTACATCCGGAAAAACAATGCTGGAACAGATGAGTAACAGTACTGTTGTCACCTGGTATCCTCTTGTTCAAGGTTCCTATCAATTTGATTTCTCTACAAGATATACATCAACAATGTTTGATACCACATTTACATTAAGCGATACTTTTTCAGTGCAGAACGATGCTTATGTTGTTAAAGGCGGCCTGTGGAACATGGTTGGTTATGCCGATGCATCGAATACAAAAGTAAAACAGGAGAGCGCAATATCCGCTCTCTCTGATTCCTCTCTTTACGTTTGGGATCAGACGACAACCTCATACTCCCTTCTTTCATCACAGCCAGATACTTTAGTGCACCGGGGCAGCAGCTATTGGAATATGCCAGATTCAGATGTGACTATATCATGGGCACCTGAGGTTTACAGTGCACCGGACACATCCGATTTTATACTCAACCTTAAAGCCGGCTGGAATCTTGTAAGTTCTCCTTTTCCATTTGCCGTAGCAGTTCCAGGAAAGAAGTTCTGGCACTACGATAACATTTTGGCAGACTACAGAGGATACGATCTTCTGCGTCCCCTTGCCGGAAGCTGGATTCTTGCAGACAGCAACACTGCAATAACAGTCAAATACAAACCGGGATTCGGAGATACAGCTTTTGCAGCAAAGATTTCGGGAGTTCAGTACAGGAGTTCCTCCGATTGGTCTATTGCTTTGTTGGCAAATGTAGCTGGTAAAAATCTGGAAGGAAGAATTGCAGGTGTTTCATCTGAAGCAAAAGGATTGCTGGAACCTCTTCCTCCAATCGGTCCATCAGGTGTTTCTGTCTGGTTCCAGAACGGGAAAGCAGCTGGAGTAAATGCGAAGCTCTTTAAAGAATTGAAAAAGCCTGATAACGAAAACTATGAATGGATTTTTGTTGTAGAGCCTTCTGGAAGAAAAGGAGAGGTTACAATCAGCGGTGATGGAATAAAGGAACTGGAAGCATTCAAATACGTTTATGTGGGCAGTCCATCTACAGGCTTTACAGATATAAAGCAGGGTTCTCATACATTTAATTCCGATGGAAAAAGAACAGCTCTTGCACTTATAGTAACAAATGACAAAGGGATAATGGACAGATATACAGCGGACTTCTCTCTAGCTCAGAATACGCCCAACCCCTTTAACCCTATAACATCAATCTCTTTCTTTGTGCCGATGTCCTGGGATACAAAAGAGGGTTTCATTTCAAAGGAAAGAACGGTAGAGCTCTCTATTTATGATATAAGAGGAAAGAGAGTTGCTACTCTTTCGAGAGGTCAATTAGCCGGCGGGAAAATGTATACCGTCAACTACGATGCTAAAAACAGCCCTTCAGGAGTATATTTCTGCAAGCTCGTTTCCGGTAAATATGAAAGCACCAGAAAGATGCTTCTTGTAAGGTAAGTTGTTGCAAGGGGCGTTCGCGAACGACCCTTGCACAACGGAGGCGGTCTTATCTCACAGACAAAACTCTTGCTGTAACAGATTTATTTCCGGCAGTCAGTTTATAGAAGTAAACTCCAGCTGCGCTCTTTGTTCCATCCCATGAGAATGTGTGATATCCTGCCTTGAGAGATCCTGAAGTAATCTGCTTAATAATACGGCCACTCGGATCAACAACTGTGAGTGTTACCATTTCAGCCTGGGGAAGAGATACTCCTATACGGCACATTCCGTTAAATGGATTTGGAGAAACAGAAAGGGCTAGCTGACCCTTTACTAATAGATTTCTTGATGCTTTGGTGCTCATAGAGGGAACATTATCAAGAACGAAGTTCTTTTTAAAACGGTTTATCATTATGTTGCCTGGATCGGTAGCGTAGATATAATCATCAGTCGCATTGACACAAAAAGGGTATGCCATGTAGCACTTCCCTGCAGTATTTGCAGCTCCTGCCAATTCATCAGCAACATTTGCAATGTTTCCATAAGTACCGAATCTTGCAGTTCTGTTTCCTTCATTATCAATAACGGAAATTTTCTGGAAGGGGCCGTTTGGAACATAGAGCCTTCCCCATGCGTCCATGCCGAAAGAGGCGGTCATGCAGTCGCAAATTGACATTGTGCCTCCTCCAAGCTGACCAAGATCGACATCGTAGCTTTTATCCGGGCCTGTCGGCTTTGCAGTAAAGAGTTCGCCGTCAAGCGTTCCCTTTGCATTATAACGCTGAATTGATCCTGAGCTTTTCAGGAATGAGGGGTCGCTTGTAATTACAGAGGGTAGTCCGGTACCTGTGCTTTTAATAGGCTTTCCAACGTAAAGATTACCTTTTAAGTCAAAAGAGACTCCGCCGCCGCCGACTTTGATATCATCTATAAGAATGAGCCGTCTTATTGCTGACTGCGTGTCGCTGATCGGAAAATAGCGGACGGCAGTGGGAGTTAAGCCGATATATGGAAGTGCAGTCATCGTTACGAGGTGACCGTTGGGAGCGACAGCAATTCCAAAATCTGCAGTACCTACGCTCATTGTACCGCGTACACAGTAGGAGTCGACCACTGTGTTTGAGCCGGTCCTGCTTAAAGGAGCAGGAGTGAGGTAATTACCGTTAAATGTAAATCTGTTTACGTTTCCTTCAAAAGGTCCCCGTACGCCTATTTGACGCAGAAAGAGATTTCGTCTTAATGGATCAACAGTAAGTTCATAGCCGTTCAGAGGCGCTTTTACTCCGGTTGCAGATAGTGTTGAGCATGGCACAAAGGATGGATTACTCCAGTCGGAAATTTTATGAACCTGTGTACCGGAGGAAACTACATAAGCTGTTTCTGTCTTAGGATCAACAGAGATTCGCTTGATAGTGGGTGTTCCTGTTTGAGAAAGTTTAGCGAAAGTTTTGTATTCAGTAAACAGAGATCCATTTTCCTTAAATAGTTTGATGCCGCCCATCCGATATGCAAACCAGATAATGGTTCCTTCCAAAGATTCTGTAACTGTCAAATAACTTCGATCATACCAGCCATTCTGTAGATAGCTTTGACCTCCACCAGCAGGAGCAATACTTGTCTTAATAGACAAAGCAGTATCAGTGCGCCAATTGGCTATTTTGTACAAAAAGAGTCCGATTGAAGAATGACGGCCCGTTGCATAAACAGCACCTGTTTCCTTGTGATATGCTATATCATCAGGATAGGAGGCTTTAAAGTTTTTTATAAGCGTTCCATTTTTATCAATAACCATAATTCTTCCGTGAAGGCGGTCGCATGCAAAGACATATCCTGAGTCATCTATTGCTGTGCCATGAATATAAGATTGATTGGCGGAGTTGCTGGCTTTAAGAGTATCAAGACTGAAAAAAACTGTAGGTGTACGTGTAGCAATGTCAACTTTAAAAATTCTGCCTTCACGGTAGAAGCCGGTATCTGTATTGTTAGAGAGGCCGCTCATAAGAAAATAGGAGCGATCGGGAGAACCGGTAAAAAATCTCGGCTGACTGAAATATCTGAAAGGGATTGTGCCGAGGGATTTTGAAGAAGCTACTGTAGCTTCGGAGCATGTTCCATCCTCATTTATTGTCCAGATGGTGTTCTGGTATTCATGCAGAAAACCAAGCTGACCGGCAGCAGGAGACATGAGAAACTGCGGACGGCATCCAAATACGCCCATCGGTGCATTAGACATTAAAGGTCCATAGAAATCCTTTGTTTTCGGAGAGTATTCATTCGTTGATACAAGATTCAGCCCCCATCCGAGATAATTTGATGAAGGTTTGTCTCCGGGAATTGGAAAGATGGTTTTTAAATAACTGCCTGTTGCGCTGAATTGTCGGACAACAGTTGCGGCAACACTGTTGGGCAGATAACATAGAAAGATAGATCCGTCAGAACCTTTTGAAAATCCGTAAAAACTTGTTCCGGCAACATCATTTTGACCACTCCAGTGATAAGGGTCACCTCCGACTGCTTTGTCCAGGCTGACACTCATTCCGGCACGAACACGAACGGACATGTTTTCAGGAGAGGGAACAGGATTGCGATAATCGTCCAGACCATCCCAGATAATTGTCTGCGATAGAGATGATGGTGTAAGCGGCAGGGGAGGATTGGCTCCTAGAACACCAGCTGCAAGGTGGCGGACACAGCTGTTTGTTGCCTTATTGACAATAGATACTTCAACATCAGTATATTCACTTACTGTGAATTCAATCTTCCAGGTTGAACCGGCATCTTTTACAAAAGTTGGAGAGGTGGTGAATTGCAGAGAGAGGGCAAAAGCTGGAAGCAGTAAAAGAAATAAGGCAGGTATTTTTCTCATAAAAACGCTCCTTGAAAGAATTGCCGGAAAAATCGTACAATACAACTGTTATATGATTTTAAGTTAAACTAAAAGAACTTAAAATTCCTGTAAAATACGAACCAAAACATGTAAGAAAAGTACAAAATGGTTTTATCTATTAATCAGAGAGTGCAGTACTCTGAAAACTCTATCCATTTTGCTCCGAGCTTAGATTCAGGTGTTGTTCCGAATGGATACTCAAATGAATAACCCTTATCCAGAACATCGTCAAGAATGGTCCAGGCTGTTTCAGTTTCTTCAGCTCCCACAAAAAGGGTACGATCTCCGGAAACGGCATCTAACAGCAGTTTTTCATATGCGTCAGGCCACTCATGTTTAAAAGCATCGTGATAGCATAAATTCATAGCTGTGCTTTCAATGATCTCGTCAGATCCCGGTACTCTTGTTGCAAGCCCAAGAATAATACCAGCTTGAGGCTGTATCTTTACAATGATAAAATTAGCAGGAAGATCTTTTTTTGATGCAAATGGTCCTTTGTTTATTGGCCGGAATGTGATCCCTATATCTGTTCCTGATTTACTGCATCCCTTTGCAGCACGGATATAAACAGGGCACCCTTTAAATCGCGGATTGTTAATAGACAATTCCAATTCGGCGTATGTTTCAGTAGTCGATCCAGATCGTATGCCGGGTTCATTTTTGTAGCCGCTGTATTGGCCGCATATGCATCTTTCAACTTTAAGAGATCTTAACAAATTGATTTTAGAAGCGCGGATAGTTTCAGCATTAAGATTTTCAGGCGGTTCCATCGCTGTAAGAGAAAGCATCTGAAATAGATGGTTCTGAACCATATCACGGATGATACCGGAATTATCAAAATAGGCTGCTCTTGATTCAACACCGAGAGTTTCAAGAGATGATATTTGTATGGAGTCAATTTCAGAGCTGTTCCAGATGTCAGAAAAGAGGGGATTTGCAAATCGTAAAGTGAGAAGGTTTCTGACAGCCTCTTTTGCCAGGTAATGATCTATTCTGAAAATCTGTTCTTCAGGGAATTCCTTAACAAGGGCATCATTCAGCTCTCTTGCAGAGGCAGCATTAATACCGAAAGGTTTTTCGATGATTAGTATAGCCTCCTTCCCGAAACCTTCCGCCTTTATCTGCCGGGCGGTGGTTACGTAAGCGGAGGGAGGAAGAGCACAGAAAAAGATAATCCGGCTGAATGAACCTTTACATTTTAATAATTCATGTAGGCCGTTAATACCTGCATGATAGGTTATATCAATAGGATAATCAGAGCTTAATTTTGCATGTCTCTTAAAGTCATCTGTTGTCATGAAATTGCGGCCGGATGCAATTAATGTGCAGTCGGAAGGAAGCTGTTTATTATTGTACAGTTTTTTCAATCCAGGCAGAAGTTTACGCCGCGCTAAATCGCCGGTTGCCCCAAGAATTACTATGGCACATCGTTTCATGTTATATCAATCCCTTTTCAACTATGAATGTGGTAGATGAACGAGACACTAATATAGGTAAAAGAGGAGAGTCTCCCTTCGATTTAATGATAGAGGACAAAACATCTCTTTTGCTGTTTCCGGTAACAACCACAACCAATTCGCGTGCCGCTTTTAAAACACCCGGAGAGAGAGAAATTCTTTTATGAGGGTGATTGGGACTTGAAGTTTCAAGCGCTGAAGGGAAATCAGAATATCTTACATTAGGAAAAAGTGATGCAGTATGACCATCTGTTCCTAGTCCCAAATAGATAACATCAAAGATAGGTTTTTCTGATCTGAAATCTTTTTCTAAAAGTTTCTGATAGTCACTTGCAGTCTGAGAGAAATGAGAAAGAGAGTTATCATCAGCAATTTTTTGCAGAAGCAGTTTGTTAAGTTTACCCCAGTTTGAATCAGGGTGTGTTATCGGAACTATTCGTTCATCTGCTGGATAAAATTTCAGATTCAGATTTTTACATTTTGAAATCCACGATGGATAGATCTGCTCATATGTTGAACCCATTGACAGGGCAATACGCATATCAGCTTTAAGAAAAGAAGCTGCGGAATCTGCAATTGTTCGGATACTGCTCTGTTCAATTAAGTTTAAATTCATACATCTTATTTGGTCGTCTTTTCAGGCACCTCTGGTGTAAGTTTCATCCCTTTAGCCATCAGACTTGCAATGAAGGCTGACAAAGTATTTGACTGGCCTCCGGAAGCGTCGCTGCCCTGAACTAAAACATCAGGTGTTATCTTAATCTGTCCATTTGAGATCTGTTTCATTATTTCAATTATAGCCAGAGGACTTGCACCTACCGCCATAGCCTGTTTTGTATAGGCTTCAGCTGTTGCCTGACCGATAGCTCTAATCTTCTCACCTTCAGCACGTCCTACAGCTTCAACACCTGCAGCAACGCCTTCCTGTTCGTAGCGTGTAGCTAAACCTTTACCTTCAGCGAGAGTAATGGCCTGCTGTTTCTGCTGCGTCGCTATTTGTACATCAATTTCTGCTTTTACAAGGCTTGGCTGAAGATCGGCCTGGGCCTTTGTTTTTTCCATCTCCTTGCGGCGAACTTCTGCTTCTCGCTGTGAATCAAACATGGACATCTGCTGACTTGCAACAACCTTATTTGTGAGAGTCTGCATAAGCCGTTCAGGCAGCATTATCTGGCAGATCAGCACACTGACGCATTCAACATGATAACGGCGAAGTTCCTCAGTCGCATGCTCTTCCGCTTTTCGCTGTTCTTCGTAGCGATCCTGCATGAATTTCATAGCCTCGCTGGAAGATGCCTGATTGCGGAATGAGCTATCGATAAGCGGATGAATAACATGTTCTATAAGATTATCAATAGTACCGATACGAGCCACCATATGGGGAGCCTGCTGAGGCAGAACGCGGATAATAACTTTTACTTCAACTGTCATTTCAAAACCATCTTTAGAGACAATAGAAAGAGGGTTGAAGACCCGAGGAAATTTTTCATCAGCTTTGCTTGATGCCCAATCAATAGTAATATTGGTAGTTGGGATTAAGTGAGGAGTGAATGCAAGTTTGTTAAGATAATATGTACCAGGGCCAACTACTTCACTCTGAATACCTCTGTAGCCTGAATCAACGACGTAACGTTCAACACCCTCTTTAAGACGTTCTTCAGAGGAAGAGCTTTTAGATTCATTAGGAGTTTTTGCCATTTCAGAGGGGTCTTTTCCTATATTTGATACGATTACAGAAACTTCACCGCGCTGAACCATAACAACTTCATCAGTTGCGATATCAAACATTAATGGATTGATGTAATATGTACCGGGTTTTAAAAAGTCAAGTTGAGGACCGCGCTGACCGCCATTGGAAAGGAAACCGGAAGCATCCTGAAAATCCTTGTGACCCTGAATGGATGCGGCAACATATTCTGTGGGAGGAAGAGGTTTTCCGTCGCGAGCAGTTACTAGTCCAACCTTTTTTGTTTGAACAACAACAGCATCGCGGACATCAACTTTAAATAATTTAGTGTTCACTCGATATACACCAGGCAACATGATGTCAATTTGTGGACCTTTTTGGCCACCTTTTTCAAGAAACGATTGACCATTCTGAAAATTGTTATGTGCATCGACCCTTTTGCCGAGAAGACGGCCTGATTCAATGGGTTCACCGTCTGCTGCCATCACTATACCGATTTTGTTGCTTGGAATGCTTGTAGCTGCAACCTTTTCGACCTGAAACAGATATGGATTAATTCTGTAAAGGCCTGGAGGCAGTACTTCAATCTGTGGCCCTTTTTCACCGTTGTTTGCTAAAAAGGATTCACCGTCCTGAAACAGATTATGGTTGGAAACAACTTTTGCAAAAATTCTGCCTGCAGGTACAGGCACACCGTCCACAGAGTCAACAAGGCCGACTTCATTTTCACCGATTGTGATCATGCTGTGCTTCGTTACGCTGAAAATATATGGTATAAGGAAATGAAGTCCCGGTCCAAGAATACGGGCCTGTATACCGACTTCGTTTCTCATGGCGACAACACGACCTTCCGGCATGCTGGCGCCGAACCAGCGTCGTTCAAGTACTGCAATATCTGTTCCGCCGACAATAACGACTGAACGATAAATAGTATAGCCAAGAGCAATAATGAGGATAATCAGGAGAACAAGATTGAAACTCAGGTGGGAGACTAGAGCCGTGAGAGAAGAGAGACTTTCCATATCTTTAATCCTTATATTAATGTTTACTGATTATTAAAATATTTTGTCAACTAAAGGGAATACAATAGATATTTGACAGGTAAATAAATCAGCTCTTATATTGAAATAACTGAATTAAATATGGAGATACTAAATGATACGTAAAAAAACAGAAATGTTGTCTGAAATAAGAGAAAAAATGCGCGGCGGAACCGGCAGCGTAAAAATCACTCATATGATCAAACCGGAAGAATTTAAAGCACCCGTTCGCCTTTGCTCACGTCTGACTATAGAAGCTGGCAGCGGTATAGGCCTTCACGAACATGCAACAGAGGATGAAGTTTACGTTGTTGTTAAAGGGAGCGGACTTCTCGACGAAGGAAACGGTAAGGTTAAAGTTGAAACAGGCGACGCAATTCTTACAGGCAATGGAGCCCGCCATTCTATTGAGAATCCTGGCCCTGAAACATTGGAACTCTACGCATTTATTGCAACTTACCAATAATAAATTTCAGTAGGAATGTTATTCCGGAAGGCCTGTTCTGAAAGCATCAGCCTTCCATCCCTTACTCTGCATATATAGATACAGAGTACGCCGATCGATGTTAAGGGCTTTTGCAGCTTTGACAACAACACCATTATGCTGAAATAAAGCATTCCTTATAATTTCTGGATCACTTTGTCTGACTTTGAATGGTGTTCTAGGTTTACGCACCTTTCCGCTTACATTTGCAGGAAAAGAGAGATGATCAGATTCAATTTTGTCACCATCTGCTAATGCGGCGGCATTTTGGACTACGCTGAACAATTCACGGATATTTCCCGGCCAGCTGTAATTGCACAGCCGATTCATCGCCTCTTTGGAAAAAGAGAAATGGGTTCCAATCTGCTCCAGAGTATGAAGGGCAAGCAGCGGAATATCCTCCTTTCTTTCGTTTAAAGAAGGAAGATTTAATGTTATTGCACTTATTCTAAAGTAAAGATCCTCCCGAAAAGCCCCTTTTTTGATCAGCGCAGCAAGATCTGCATTTGTTGCAATAATTAGACGTACATCTGAAGTAACCGGTTTATCAGATCCGAGAGGGTGAAACGTTCCATCATTCAGAAAGCGCAAGAGATAACCTTGAGCCGAAAGGGGTATATTGGCAATTTCATCTAAGAACAGGGTTCCCCCTCTGGCCGATTCAACTAGACCCTGCCGGTCACGTTCTGCTCCTGTAAAGGCCCCTTTTTTATGTCCAAAAAGTTCGCTTAACATCAAAGACTCTGGAAGAGCTCCCAGATCCGCTTTTATGAAAACTCCTTTAGAACGAAGACTGCGCTGATGTATCCAGCGGGCTAAAACCTCTTTGCCGGTTCCCGTTGCTCCGTTTATCAGAATGGTAGATTGTGAAACGGCTGCTCTTTCCGCCTGGCTCTTAATCTTTTCCAGCAAAGGACTCTGACCAATTATCAGAGATTGTTCACGCGCTTTAATCTGCTGTTTGAGTTCTTCAGCCTCTTCCTCTTTTTTGCGTAATGATCGGGACAACAGCTGCGATCGCTTTTCCATCACAGTGATATCATGGAAGAGATATCCACTGACATGCTGATACCGATTAAGTGACAGCCCTTTTGTATAGAATGGAGAAAAGCTGTAATAGTTTTTTGCTTCGTGGACAGATTGACATATCGGCTGAATAACAGGCTGATGGCTGCTGACAGATTTTACCGATAACTCCATTTCAACCAATGTTGTTAATCCTGCTCTCGGATTAAGGCATAGAGTCATCCCTTTTGGGGAGTGAGGGAAATGAGGATCTTCAAAAGCGGTATAACGGCGGCCGTTTATATCAAATGCAACTACATTTCCCCGTTTTATTACTGTAAAGTCGATCTGTTTTTCAGATCCAAGATCCCAGACAGGGCCGCATGCAGCAAGAAAGCCTCTGCGTTTTATAACAGATCGCCGGCTCGTTCCTTCAAAGCCGAAAAAATATTCCTCCATCTGTTCGGAATGCAGAGTGATGAAAAAATCCTCGAGGGAACGGCTTTTTACAGTTATTCTTAAATCAAAATCTTCTTTTTCTGTAAATATGGGATAATCCAAAGTATAAGGAGCATCTATTGAACTTGTATGTTTGAATCCTTTTAAATTCTGACCGCTTAGAAGTTGACCGGGTAAAGGAAGCTTGGATATTTGATCATTTTGCCATAATGAAGGGCTGCGATCAAATAGGTCTGTCGCTTTCCTGTGCAGCCACTCTGTATTAGGGCCATTTTTACAATATAGGGAGATAAATGGGCTGTTATATCCGAGAATGGTATCACTTTCACGATCAAATAACAGAAGAAATGTTTGCTCAACAGTTTCCAAATCGGGAAATAGGTTGTTCATTGTTATATGACCCAAATACTGCCCAGGGTTTAT
Source organism: Fibrobacterota bacterium (assembly GCA_016788315.1). GTDB lineage: Bacteria > Fibrobacterota > OXYB2-FULL-49-7 > OXYB2-FULL-49-7 > JAEUSG01 > JAEUSG01. The sequence goes on from JAEUSG010000385.1 coordinate 29,655, forward strand.
TTCCCGTGTGTACAACATTGAAAGGGGTAATGAAGTGACCACTCGGTTTTCCCGAAAGGCCATTTCCGGAGCCGGGAGTTGCGGGAAAACTTGAAGAATTCCCTCCGTTCCTTTTGCCGGGACAAAAGCATATAACTCTAAAAGTGCCCGCTGCTGTTTGAGTGATGCGGCGAGTGAT
>JAEUSG010000418.1 GCA_016788315.1 Fibrobacterota bacterium
ATAAATGCCTCGCAAGAAGATCTTAAATTAACATTTGAGATCAAACCAGGTATTGACAATTTACCTGGCATCATCCTAGGTGATCTGAAACCTACAGGTGAATTTTATGATAGAAACGGTTATTCTATAAGTATCTATCCACTAACCAAAAAAATTTGCCTTAAAAAACGCGGATATATAATTCAATCCGGTTCAGCCCTAAAAGAAGCGACAGGAAAATATGTACTGATAAAGAGCGGTGGATTTTTCCTGCTTACCAAAAATGGTGAAGAAATTCTCTCGTTTTATGACATTCATCCTATAGAGAGAACAGATCTATGGATCACTCTTTTTAAAAGGACCGATGACAGTTGTCCATTGGACAGGATACTTATTGAAAAACGAAAATCAGAACAACAAGACACTAACGAAGAAATTATCACATACTTACAGAATAGCGAAAGAACACCATGTCTACTAGACCGTGTTCTGAGCTTCTCCCTTGCCGGTACGCACAATGTTTTACGTGCCTACAGACTTAGAAGCATTACTGCATTCCAAAGCAGAATTACCCGTCTTGAAAAGCTGCTCACACATGAACGTAATGAAGGAGAAAGACTAAAAAAACTCCTTTCACAAGGAGATATTGACAAATCAATAATGATAGGCAAAAGCAGAGAGATGCTAGTTATCAGGGAGAAAGCAGATAAGCTTTCCAGAACAAATATCAGCATACTTATACAGGGTGCTACGGGCACAGGCAAAGAGATTCTAGCGCACTATATTCACAACAAGAGCAATCGTGCAAAAGGGCCATTTATTAAAATTGACTGTTCGATACTTCCTCCGTCACTGCTGGAAAGTGAGCTTTTCGGACATGAAAAGGGAGCTTTTACAGGCGCGGAACAGGCAAAAGAGGGGCTTTTCGAATCTGCAGATGGAGGCACTCTTTTTATTGATGAAATCAGTAATCTTCCAATGCAAAGCCAGGCAAAGCTTCTGCAATTTCTTCAGGATCGTTCACTAATCAGACTCGGCGGTAAAAAGAAAAGAAAGATTGATACAAGAATAATTGTTGCTGCAAATGAATCACTTCCTAATCTTGTCAAGAAAGGGCGATTCAGAGAGGATTTGTATTA
>JAEUSG010000480.1 GCA_016788315.1 Fibrobacterota bacterium
ATGGAGGACTATGAAGCATATCGTCTACAGGATGTAACTGATTTCCAGCAGAGGGTCAAAAACCTTGAAAACCAATATCGTACTTCATTGGAAAAAGAACGAAATCTGGAGCGGATTGTTACCAGAATAAGGCAGCAGACCGGTGATTTTGTCGGTTCGGGGAAAACAATAACAGCCCTGCGGGAAATGGCTTTACGTATTGCTCCTTCAAAAGCAACAGTTCTTATTCAGGGAGAAACAGGTACCGGTAAAGAGGTTCTTGCTCATTATGTTCACAATAACAGTGCATTCAGAAAAGGGCCATTTGTAAAAGTAGATTGTGCAACAATAACATCAACGCTAATGGAAAGTATTTTATTCGGTCATGAGAAAGGGGCCTTTACGGGTGCTACCGGAAGCTCGAAGGGTCTTTTTGAACAGGCTTCAGAGGGTACACTTTTTCTTGACGAAGTAAACAATCTCACATTAGAGACACAGGCTAAACTTTTAAGATTTTTGAATGATCAGACAATTGTCCGTCTTGGCGGACAAAATCCGATCCATCTTAACTTGCGTATCATTGCCGCATCAAACCGTTCTCTTCTCAAGCTAGTTGAAAAGGGTTTGTTTAGACAGGATCTCTATTATCGACTGGCTGTTGCAGAACTTTTTATTCCTCCTTTGCGTGAGCAGCTTGAAAATATGGCAGAGCTATGTAATCACTTTCTTCAGAATTACTGCCGTATGAATGGACGCCATATAAAAGGTTTTTCCACTCAGGCTCTGAAGAAGTTCTTTTCTCATTCCTGGCCAGGCAACGTTCGCGAACTGCGGAATATTGTTGAGAGGGCTGTTCTGTTTTGTCAGGGGGATACGATAACAGATGACCTCGTAGACATAAATAGCCATGGAGCAAAGATAGGTGAATCTGATATTAAGGTTAGAAAGCCGTCAGATTTTACACAGGAAGAGTTCACTGAAATGGCAAAAAAACATGGCGGCGTGCTTCAGCGTGTTGCAGAGGAGTTCGGTATAAGCAGAAGAGCGTTGTACTACCAGCTTGCTAAATTTGGAATAGATGCAAACTCTTTCCGGAAAAATCCCAGAAGAAGATCATAAATTATTGAAATTCATGGAATCAGCAGGAGTCTTGTTACGGGGTTTTTCTGTAAGTAATTTCTTCACGGCTGGCGGCAGATAAAACAAGGCTAGTTTCATTGAGACGATGCACGACATATTTGATATAGTCGGTTGAGATTGCTCCATAATAGTTTGTGCTGCCAAGCATTGTCATGACGCTGTCAAGGGTCAGATTGAATTTACCGCTGTATCTTTCTCCGTTCATTTTGCCGCTGTAGGAAAAGTCCCGGAAAAATGTTAACGTATCGCTTTGACCATATTTGGACCAGCACCATGTGCCGATAAGCTTCAGTTCGAGAAAATTAAGGTCACGGTCAGTATCTATATCTTGCTCATCATCGCAGGAGCATATGAATACGGAAAAAATAAGTGAGAATAAAACTATTACGCTTTTCATGTTCTGATGGGTCTAAATTAAAATTATTTTAGGTAATAATGAAACATATAGATGGTATAGTGTACAAGAGCTCTTCAGTAGGTGAGACCATGGATGCCGGAGAGGATTTCGCAAAAAAAATTGCCGGTATGAATGCCGGGATTGTTGCTCTGTACGGCGACCTGGGAGCGGGTAAAACATGCTTTGTAAAAGGGATTGCAAAGGGTTTCGGTATTGCAGAAACTGTAAACAGCCCCACATTTTCAATAATTAACTGCTATAAAAACGGTGGGCAGCAGCTTTATCACATTGATGCTTACAGGCTGAAAAGTGCTGCTGAGATTTTAAATATCGGGTTTGAAGACTATGTCAGTGAAGGTATTTGCCTCATTGAGTGGCCGGAACAGATAGAGCCATTAATTTCAAAGACGGCGGTTAAAGTCCGATTTACCATAGAGAGCGAAACAACCAGAACAATCAAAGTGGAAAAAGCATGAAAAAGATTAAGAAGCATGTGATTCTTGTGCCGTTTGCAGAAGGGTTTGAGGAGTCTGAGGCGATAATTGCGGTGGATCTGATGCGTAGAGCCGAGGCGGAAGTAATTATGGCCGGTTGTTCTGCTTTGGAAGTAAAAAGTGCCAGAAATGTTAAAGTTTTATGCGATACCCTTCTTTCAGATGTAAATGCTGAAAAGCTTACAGGGGTGGTTCTTCCTGGCGGAATTCCAGGAACAACAAATCTCATGAAAGACACCATTTTGCGCAATATCATCATTGATTTAGACCGCCAGAATCTCCTTGTTGGAGCAGTATGCGCCGCCCCTACAGTTCTTTATGCCGCGGGCATACTTGCCGGTCGAAAGGTTACTTCACATCCCTCTGTCGCAAAAGAGTTCAGCGGATGCTTATATTCAGAGGATAGGGTCGTCTGCGATGGAAATGTGATCACCAGTCGCGGTGTTGGAACATCGGTAGAATTCGCTCTTGCTCTTGTAGAAAATCTTACTGATAAGGATCGGGCAACGGCTATTGCTAAGGCTATTGTCTGTCAATAAAAAGCATTTGAGGTGTTAAATGGTTTTCCATATTCTTGCAGTAGCTGGATTTATAGTGGTATTCGGAGCCTTTCTGGTAATAAGCAGAACACTGAACGGCATGGGGATGCTTCTCCTGCGTATGGAATACCTGTTAAAACGAGAGCTTGAACTGCTTAAAGAGCGGGAGAAGGTTAAGCTTAAAATCTTAAGAGAGCAGCTTGTTGACGAAGAGAGAAGAAGAAAGATCGAAGAGGAGTCGGATCCTCTTCTGAAGATTCCGTTTAAGCCGAAAAAAGCATAAGTTATGGGCCGATTTGATCGTCTCCGTGAGGAGAAAGCGAGACTGGAATACTACAAGAAAAAGGGACAGGCGGCTTCTCTTGCCCCGCAGCCGGCAAAGAGTGTTGCGGTTAAAAAAGAGAGTGTGCTTTCAGATAAAAGCGCAGAGGCAATTGCTGAAGCGCTCCGGCTTATGATGAAGGAGTAAAAAGTAAAGTGATACATCCAAAAATATTTGTGCTGTCAGCTCCATCCGGTGCGGGAAAATCAACCCTCATAAGACGCATTCTGCCGAAGGTTTCCAATCTTGTTTTCTCTATATCCGCAACAACGCGTAAGCCAAGGCCTATGGAACAGGATGGCAGGGAGTATTTCTTCAAGTCGAAAGAAGAATTCCTTCATATGATAGAGAATGATGAGCTTGCCGAGTGGCAGGAGGTTTTCGGCAACTACTACGGCACACCTAAATCTTTTATAACAGGGAATATTGCTAAGGGCAACAGCCTTATTCTTGATATTGATGTCTATGGCAAAACAAAACTCGATAAAGTCTTTCCTGAAAATGTAGGCATATTTATCACAGCTCCCTCAGTTGGCGAAATAACAAACAGGCTTGCATCTCGGAAGACGGAATCAGCAGAAGATCTTGCAAAAAGGGTGGCTAAGGCGGAAGAGGAGATTGCTTACGCAACGACCAAGGGTAATTACAAATATACAATTGTCAACAATATTCTTGATGATGCGGAAATTGAACTGCTGGACATTATAAAAAGCGAGCACGGAAAAGAGAATGGTAAGTAAAGAGAAGTTTATCCGTATAGATCCGGAGAAGCTTGTATACACCATTGGCCGGGGTGAAGATAATGATATTTATCTGAATAGCCCGCAGGTTTCACGTTTTCATGCCCAGATAAATGTTCTGAATAATAACTCCATAGAAATTGAAGATCTTGACAGCAAATACGGCACGCTAGTAAATGGCCGCCGTATTACAAGACAGTCTCTTCGCGATAAGGACAGAATACTGGTAGGCATATTTGAGTTTGTGGTAATTATTAATCCTGATGGAATTGCACTTCACTTTCCAATAAAAAAACCTGAGAACAATTTTGTCGCGGAGTATGACCTTTCGCGTCACACCTCCCTATTAATTGGGCGCGGTAAAAACTGCACCGTATTTCTTGATTCGCAGCAGGTCTCACGCAATCACGCCAGAATTGATCGCGAGGGGGATCAGTTTGTTCTTATAGATCTTGAAAGCACAAATGGCTCTTTTGTAAATGGGAAGAAGACTGACAGGAAGGTTCTTCGAAACCGTGACATCATCCAAATAGGCCCAATCCGCTTTCTCTTTGCCGACGGTAAGGTGCTGCAGCTTAACGAAAAAGATCTGGTTCGTATAGATGCTCTTAATATCTCTAAAAAGATTAAGGGCAATGCTATTATGAAGGATATCTCAATATCAATGCTGCCGCGTGAGTTTGTCGGACTTCTTGGCCCTTCCGGTGCCGGCAAGTCAACATTAATGCATGCACTTAACGGCAATATACTGCCTGATACCGGTGAAGTAAAACTTAACGGAATGAGTTTTACCTCTCATTACGACTCTTTTAAACATCTGGTCGGATTTGTTCCTCAGCAGGATATTATTCATCAGGAGCTTACTGTTTACAATACGCTTGCATATGCAGCTGAACTCCGTCTTCCTGAAGATATGACAACTGAAGAGAAGAAAAAAAGAGTGGACAAAATCATAACCATTCTTGAACTTGAAGAGCGGCGCGATACGGCTGTTTACAGCCTATCAGGCGGGCAGCGTAAAAGAGTGAATCTTGGTGTTGAGCTTATTACAGAACCTGCAATCCTCTTTCTTGACGAACCTACAAGCGGTCTTGACCCCGGCCTTGATCAGAAGATGATGCAGCTTTTCAAAAGAATTGCTGAATCGGGACAGACTGTAATCCTTGCAACCCATAATCTGAATGAAGTTTCGCTGTTCGATTTGGTCGCGGTGATCTACGAAGGCGACCTTGTTTATTATGGTCCTCCTTCAGATCTTACAACATATTTTAAAGTTGAAAAGGTTAACGATGTGTACAACAGACTTGCCTATCCGCCTGAAGGCGGCTGGGTGCAGCGCTTCCGTGGTTCCATATATTTTAAGGATTATGTCATAGGCAGGCTCAATACGCAGAAAAATGAGAAGAAAAATAAAAAGGATGATGAAGAGTCATACGACTCAATGATCGTTTTCAATCCAGCCTTTTCAGCTTTCAGGCAGTTTAAAACTTTGGCCAAACGCTATTTAAGCATTATTACTCATGATACCGTGAATGTTGCAATCCTTCTTGGACAGGCTCCCATTATTGCAGCGCTTCTGATAATGGTTTTTATGAACTACCGGAATGTCTGGTCGCTTCTTTTCTGTTTCTCTCTTTCGGCCGTCTGGTTTGGTTGTATAAACTCTGTCAGAGAAATCACTAAAGAGAAAAACATCTATGCGCGGGAGAGAATAGTCTGTTTAAAAATTGGGCCATATGTCTTTTCCAAGCTTGCCATCCTGCTGGGTCTCTGCTTAATCCAATGTGTTGTCCTTGTAGCGGCTGTGTCCACCTTTGTTCGAATAGAGGGAAGTCTGCCGTTGATGTTTCTGGTTGTGCTTTTGTCATCCATATGTGGGCTCACACTTGGACTTTTCATATCATCACTCGCAGGAACGTCTGATAAAGCCGTTGGTGTGCTGCCAATTATTCTGATACCTCAAATTCTCTTTTCCGGCACTGTCGTTGAAATAGACAACATGATACCGTTTTCGCAAGGGCTTTCACAATTTATGGTGCTTAGATGGTCATACGGCCTTTTAAAGAAAATTTCAATGTGGAAGAGTGATCCTGCATGGGATTATGCTTATATTATCCTCGTTATGTTTATTCCGGTGTTTATCGGTTTAACCCTTTACTTTCAGAAACGTAAGGATATCCGAGCATGAGCAGTAAGAATCCTCCAGAGCGCATAGGAAAGTTCCGCATCACAGGCCGCATTGGCCGTGGAGGAATGGGGGATGTATACAAGGGTATACAGGAGCCGCTTAACAGAGTGGTTGCCATTAAGGTGCTTCCGGAAGAGTATGCAAGGAATGATGAGTTTCTTCAGCGCTTTGTTACTGAAGCTAAAGCTATTTCAATGCTTGAGCATCAGAACATAGTCGGTATTTACGATTACGGAATGGAGGATGGTCTCCAGTACATTGCAATGCGCTATGTTGAAGGTCAGAGCCTTGCCCAGAAACTGGCGGTAGAGAAGAAGCTTCCCTTTGAAACAGCTGTTGAATATGCACGTCAGATCTGCCGCGCACTCAAATATGCACATGAAAAAGAGATTCTGCACCGTGATATAAAGCCTCAGAATATTCTGCTTGGCCCCGGCGGCCGTGTATTTGTAACCGATTTCGGTATTGCAAAACTTTACGAACAGAACAGTGTTACCCGTACAGGTGTTGTTGTTGGTACTCCGGAAT
>JAEUSG010000132.1 GCA_016788315.1 Fibrobacterota bacterium
GGACTTTCAGGATCGATTGACTGGCTGATAGAATTCTATCATCGAATTGCTGGTCTTGAGTTTAACCTGCATGATAGCGATCTGCCCGACATCACTGTTAAACCGAATCTTCCCGATGCTATGAAGGGCGCTTTCTCGTTAAAGCGTGTTATACATATTCGCGAAAATTTCAGATTCAGAAAAATACCTCTTACCGTTACTATTGACTGCAGCACTCAATCTAAAAACTATACTTATATTATTAATGGGATAGAGCATGCGGAAGGAATTGTTCCGTCAGTAAAAGAGCTGGATTATATTGAAGTAACCTGCAAAAACAAAAAAGGATAAAAAATGGCTTTCATCGATGATACAAATCTTCATTCTGAACAGGGTTTTGAAGTAGTTAAAAAGGTTGGCAAAAGAGAGATACGATACGCGATACATGATATTGACGGAACACACAGTCTTATTCGTGACTGGCAGCCTACAATGAGCATCACAATTCATCATGCCATGACTTGCGGACTGGAAGAGGGTTTTGACAGCGACAAAGAGATCAGCAAACTTATCAAAAATGCAGGTACAAAAGCGCTGCCTGAAACAGATAAATTCTGTATTGAATCAGCAGGACTTTCAGCATTGACGCAGATGGAATTTGGAATACGGCGCGCAATAGAGGAGAATGCAATCCCTGACGAATTAAGAAACTCACTTACAAAAGATGATTTTATTGTCAACTCTGAAATCGTCAAAAGAATATGGAATGGCGAAGAAAGATTTAACGATCTTCACGAAAGTGCTGCATTAACCAAATTTATTGAAGCAAAAACACCGCTTCTTTTCAAGATGTACGAATCTGTTCTGAATGGTGCATGTAGAGATAAAAATACAGCTGAGGCATGGAATGCACCTGAAAAATGGCGTGTTCCCGGCTCTCTCGAATTCATCCAATATCTGCAGAGCATCGGCATCATCAACTATTTCGTCACCGGTGCAGTTATTTATAATGAAGGCGGCATGTACGAAGAAGTAAAGTCCCTCCGCTATGAAATCGGCAAAGGCAAAACCATCGAAGCACTTGTAGGATCGTCATGGGATCAGAAGCAGCCTAAGGACGAAGTAATGAAAAAGCTCTTCCGTGAATTAAAGATCGATCCGAAGGAAGTTCTTGTTGTTGGTGACGGAAGAACAGAAATCAGCTCCGGCGTGTCTATGGGCTGTGTTGTGATAAGCAGACTGCCCTCTGATTCAGAACGGCTCCGTCAGATGCACATCGGCTTCGGAACAAACTTTATTCTGGACGACTACAGAAAACCTGCTCTATTTAAAATATTCCAAAGAGGATAATTATGACTTCCAAGGAAAGAGTTCTCTGTGCTATTGAAAGAAAAGCGGTAGACAGAGTTGCCATTGACTTTCATGCAAAAGAAGAAGTTGTAGAAGCTCTCGCCCGCCGTTTAAACGTCAGGAACTATGAAGAAGTGGAAAACAGACTCGGCTCTGACTTAAGAAGAATCCGTCCCTCTCATCCATCTGAAGTCAGCCCGATGCGCTACGCAGATCCAACAGTTGCCATCACTTCAGATGGTCTCTATAGAGATATATGGGGTGTAGGTTTTAAAGCTAACCAAACCAGCAATGGTCTCTATATGGATCTGGCAGATAGTCCCCTTGCATATGCAGGCTGCCTTGGCGCTTTACATAAACACAAATGGCCTTCTGCCGATGACCTTGACTATTCAGGGATATATCAACAGGCACTCAAGTATAAGGATAAATGGGTTTGGTTCAATGCACGTGGAGTTTTCGAAGTCAGCTGGTTTATGAGAGGTTTTGAAAATTTCCTTGCTGATCTTGCCGCCGAACCCGAAATGGCCTGCTATCTTATGGATTCAGTGCTAAAATATCAGATTGACAGAGCTCGCAGAATTCTTGATGCAGGCAAAGGACTTATCGATATGGTTGAATACAATGATGATATGGGCACACAGCAGAACATGTTCATCAGTCCATCTATGTGGCGGGAATACATTAAGCCGAGAATGGCCCGATTCATTCAGGTTTGCAAGAAAGAGTATGGAGTTAAGATCAGATATCACTCCTGCGGTGCAATCAGTCCTATTATCGAAGACTTGATCGAAATCGGTGTAGACATGCTTAACCCTATTCAGACTTTGGCAACCGGAATGCAGCCTCCTGCACTGGCAGAAAGCTTCGGCGGGCGTATAACCTTCAATGGTGGAATAGATACGCAGCAGCTACTACCTCACGCATCAGCCGATACAGTAAGAACAGATACAGCATCTCTTATAAAACTTTTCGGTCCGGGCTTTGTACTGGCTCCCTCTCACCGATTTCAGTCGGATGTGCCCATTGACAACATCTTAGCTGTTTATGATACTGCCTTACAGCATAATTAGAATGACTTAAAAGAAATCTACTCCCCTACTTCAGATTCCATAATTCCACCTATTTGGTACACCCAACTGTACCAATAAGTACAATCAGTATTGGTAAACTCTGTTAAGCCATTGATAATATGATGGCTTAAAAATTGCAGAGATATAATTGAGTAGATGAGATTCAATCATAAGGAGACAATAATGTTATCAGCACAGAATAGGCCAATTACGATTTTGCTTTTCATTTGCATCCTTAAAGTTTTCGTTAACAGCCAGAATTATACAGGACCCATTCCAAAACCGATAAGCGGGTATGGCGCAGATGGAACCCTAACGGTAAAGGTGGACTCTATCGAGAACCCTGCATATGCCGGCAAGTTCATAAAAATTCACTATCCTACGGAACGGAAAGGCGCTGTTCCGACAATTTTCTACAGCCACGCTTATGGCGGACACGATCCCTCATCAGTGGCAGGTCTTCTGAACTTTATTGCTCAAAAAGGGTATGCAGCAGTTTTTGTTCCCTATCAGACTGCAGGCATTACAATGGAATACAGGTACAACAACTTAATCAATGGGTTTGCTCTAGCCGTTAAGACATACAAAGATATTATTGACACAACAAGAGTTGGTTTTATGGGATGGTCTTTTGGAGGCGGGGCAACCATAGGTATTGGCCATAAATTTTTCACAGAAAATCACTGGGGAGAATCGGGCAGATTTCTATTTCCTTTAGCACAATGGTATTCAGATTATGTCACCCAGGAACAGTTGCTCAATTTTCCTGCAGACACTAAACTGCTGACAATTGTTTTTGACAAAGATGACATAAACGATCACCGGATGGCAATTGACATTTTTAATAATATCAGCATTCCTGATTCTGACAAGGACTATATTCGTCTTCTTCAGGACACGGTATCAGGATATGCCTATGTTGCAGACCATTCTGTTCCAAGCACCCGTCTTTTTGATGCTTATGACTATTATGCGATTTATAGATTGTTAGATGCCCTCTGCGACTACACTTTTAATAAGGTAGATAGTGCAAAAAACATTGCTCTTGGCAACGGAAGTGAAGAGCAGGTAAAGATGCCGGATAGCCTGCATCCTTTAATAGCGACGATGCATCCTGTGCCATTGTATCCTGAAAGCAGCTACACCTTTCCATGTGGAGGCCCACTGAATTCGCGTAGAACATTTTGCGGTCTTACAACAATATCAGAAGATGCTGACAATAAAGAGACAATTAATGATATCAATCATATTTCTATTTATCCGAATCCATTTAACCCTGTAGTAACGATACGATCCAAAGCAGTCTGGAACAAACCATTGCTATGTATATATAATATACATGGCGCCCTTATATTTTCAGAAAAGCTCAATGGCCATGCTCTGAGAAATGGTATTATGTGGAACGCTTCGCACTATCCTGCCGGCAATTATCTTGTCAGGATAACTGATGAAGCTTCCCGTCCCATTTCTAAACTGAAGATGATATTATCAAAATAGTATTTACGTGCTAAATGACATTATCTTAGTGATTTACTAAACAGCTACGCTTCAATAATCTGAACTAACGGACAGAGATAATTTTAAGCTGCTTATACTCTGTACCTGATTTCAAACGGATGAAATATATTGAATTTGCTTTAATCACCTTACTTAAATTTACAGTCTGCAAAACTCCTGCCTTGTTTAAATCAAGTTGTTCTGTAAGATCGGCTATCTGCTGTCCCAATGCATTATGCACAGTCAGCAGGTTCTTAGTAGAAAAATTCAAAATCACCGACAGTGACACAGATGACGTATATGGATTAGGAGATGCGGACATCAATGAAAAAGGTCTCTGCTGCTTAGCCACATCCTCATTAGTTACAGCGAAAGCCTTATCCTCATATTTCATTGCGTAAATGCGGTTGCCGTATGTAACCGCATAAACTAAATCACGTTTCGAATCATATAAAAGAGCTGTGCTATTGGATGAAGTTCCCCATCCGAGCGGATAGGAACTGTTGTCGCTTTGAACAGGTGCCCCTTTCCATCTGTTTGATGCACAATCATATAATGCAAGTCCTTTTACACCATTAATAACTATTGTATCCTGAAAGAGCACCTGATCGCTCTTAGGAAGATATACGGCATCGCGAAAATATACCATTTTGTATACTAAGGCAGTATCCGCAGGATTAAGTTTATTGCATGTTGAATCAGAAAAGCGATAATCCCATACCTGACCAGTGCTTCTGACAGTCCACGGATCTGAACCATTCGCATTTGCCATTATAAGGCGATCCCTTTTGCTGTCGTAAACCATGCAGGCCTGCTCGCAATAGGTAAATGGCACTGCAGTTCCATTTTTGACAGGAAGCGGTTTCCATGCAAGAGTCACTGTGTCAAGAAGCCACAGGCCATATCCTGACAAAGTCTGTGTCCAGCAAACCATACCCCGTGGTGTTGAATTGAGAGCGCGACGGAAATCATCACCTCGCATAGTTGGATGATGCAATATTCTTGTTGTGTCCCATCCCTTTGTATCGGGATTGTAAACATAGGTCTCTTTATGGTGATACAGCAGAAACTTCTTAAGAATAGGGCAGTAGTCATAAGTGTCATACGCGTGGCAGAACATAAACGGATTACCGTTAAAAGTAACAGTAGCAGGTGGACCTCCCTGATTTGCGCCGCAGAATTCAAATGATGTCTCACCGGCATACCCTATGCTCCACCTGTTGCGCTTAATATCATATTCCGGCATATCATTCTCATTAACTTCCGCATGGCCGCCGCCCCAATGGAAAATTATGCCTCGATCAGTCGATATTGCAGCTTTACCGTATGCACGGCATTCCAGAGGAACTTTTGGCTGAGGTATATATGTCCAGGTATTTGGTGTCAAATTTCTAAGCAGATTTTCCTGTGCGCCTGTGTCAACCGTTGCATCATCCTTCTTAAACCAGGCAGGATCCCAACGCTTGATTCTTGCAAGATTTGAATCTGTTTTCCATCCATAAGCTATAGTTCCTGAAGGATCTGCTACATTCGGATCACAATCCATCAGCCATGTGCTGTTATATTGGTAGTAACGTGTGGAGTTTGAGGGCTCTCCTATGACTACAATCCTGTCGGAGCTGTCAGCTGCAGCCGGCAGAGTGGTTGATCCTGAGTTCATCGGTTCTGCTGAAGAAAACCGTTTAATAAGTGTCCAGCTTCCTTCACTACTCGAGCTGATATCATAAGTCCACATTTCAAAGTTGGCAAAGTTATCATATTCGACCCTATCTCGCGACCTATCAAGAGAGTCCAGATGATATGTGTAACCGCCCATCATAACTACCTTACCGCTCTTAGGCAGATAAAGCATGGCGTGACCTGCACGTGGCTTTGGAGAAATTGCCGGATGTTTTCTAATCCAGGCTTTTGTTTCACAATTATAAATCCATGTATCACCTAAAAGTGAATCCATGTGGTCACCGCTGAATAAAACGATAACTTTATTTTTTGCATCATATACAAGCTGCGACAAAGCGCGAGGCGTAGGCTCAACTGGACAAAGCAGCTTGGTCCATGTGTTTGTCGATGGTTTATAAATCCATGTTCCTACATTACCTTTTGGAGCATCAACCCCTCCTCCGCCGAAAAGCAGGATTTCTTTATTTACCGGATCGTAAACAAGAGAACTCCATCTTAACCTATATGCTGCCGCATAAAAAATCATTTTTCCGTTGGGCAGACCGCCTGGTGCGGTAGATGGATTGATGACTTCCCAAGTTCTCGTAGCGGGAGTATAACTGTAAGTATGATTCAGTATGTAGTAATAGACTTTTTTCATGTCGCTGTCCCACGCATACTGATAGTGAGATCTGCTGTCGTACACATGCCCCAGGGAAGGCCTTACAATGCCATTATGGAGCTCAACCTTCATGTATGGACTCCAGTTGCAGCTGTCGGCAAAGCCGGTTGTATCTCCCCATACGCCAAGCTTGCCTGCCGGATACAAATTTTTCCACATTGAATCTTTAAATGTAAACCCCTGCTCCGAATAAGGGGTCTT
>JAEUSG010000519.1 GCA_016788315.1 Fibrobacterota bacterium
TTAAAATACTATAAACTACTTGCTTTAATTGAAAAGATAGAACAAAAACTAACAAATAATCAAGCATATTATTGACAACAGAAACTAAGATAATCGTTTTGAGAATACTTTTCTATTCTTCTTTGCATTACGCCACAATAACTCGTATTTTGTTACCATGTAAGGAGACTTCATATGAAAGCTATAGTAGAACCACTTAAATGTATCGGTTGCACTGCTTGTGCTAATGAATGCCCTGCTGTATTCAGCATGGTTGAAGATAGGGCTGCTGAGGCGATAAAGATTGTTTAGTTAATTATGTGATAGGAGTAAATATGATGTTTCTTTTCCTTTGTTTTATGGTGGGTAGTATTTCTGGTGCCGTGTCTGATTTTAAAATTATTTCGCCACATGATAAATCAATAAAAGCGGACTTTCTTGTTATTACTCAAGATTCGTTTATTATGCCTGCATTACCATTGCTTGAACACAGGCTAACATGCCAAAGAGAGGATGTTCAATACCCCAAAATCATTGCTATGAGTACAATCATAGATTCGTTTACAGGGTATCAATATTCATATCGGTCAATACATGCCCTAATGCGTTATGCATATGCGAACTGGGCAACTCCTCCTAAATATCTACTCCTTTTAGGAACTGCGAAGCTTCGCGATAGACGAGAACAACATGGAGCAATAGTTCCCTTTTTTCCTGAACCTGCATCCTCAATTTATAAAAACTGGGATTCATTATGGACTTCAAAAGTGACAGGTTCAATCACGTTCAATACGCTTGACACCATTATTGATTATGTACACAGTCCACTTGATTATTTGTATGCATATGATACAATTTTTCCTGATACCTTAATGAAAAGAAGTTTTAGTTTCGGCATACACACTCCTAAAAGTTATGTCTCTCGAGTGCCAGCAAAATCAATTAAAGATGTAGAAAATTTTGTTAGTAATACAATCAAATGGGATACTTCTATGGTTTCCGATAAAAGCCAAATACATTCAATCTATGAGAATGAGACCAGTTATTATAGGCCTGATGACATCATGTATCAAATCATAAAGTTTGGAGAGAATACAAAAAAGATTATAAATAAACAGATGGTGAATAGAAAAACATTTCTCGGTCATTTAGAGAATGGAGATATCGACACAAATTATTATTATCCAAAGAACATTTTAAGACAAATTGATTCTATACTATCAATACCATTAGGCATTTCTGCCTTTGTTGGCAGGGGAGAATCGGACGCTGTTTTCACGGAATATATAATCAAATATCCATACGATACAAATCGAACACAGAGCTTCAATCACCCTTTTGTTATGCTTGGTGCAGGTGTTAACAAGTTTGGTAGATCAACTCCAGGCGTATATGGCCGATCTCAATTTACCGTTGATGATGTAAGAAATACCGTTAATGCTGAATTGTTGTTAAAAGATGGCGGTTCATCAGGTTCAATTGGGACATATACAGAAGTTTACGCTACTGAATACTCGCAACTGTTTCCTAATATTTACAGACAGCTATCTTCAAGCCAAGAGAAAAGTATTGCAGAGAATCTTTATGTTGCTTGTAAACAAAGTGGAACAGGTATGTTTTCTAACGAAAAATACTCATTTCAAGGAGATCCGTCAATACGCTACCTATCAAAACAAGGCAATATCGATTCAATAATCATAAGCTCGAAAAATCCATTTAGATTCACACTTCAAACTTCAGCAATAACGGTAAATTCTTCTGTGGCTCAATCTGTACACGTAAAGCTTTTTGTTCAACCTGATACATTTACTTCTATAGATTATGGTGAAGGGAAAGAGGTATTTAAGTACAGTTCAGGCTTAGTAGAAATAACCAGTTGGGATTCAATTTTTGCTAACATTTCTGACGCGTGTAACCACACTTATAAAATCAATGACAGTATTGCATCTTATGCAAACGCAATATCCGTATCTATCTCTTCAAAATACGGTGACATGCTATACGCATTTGAGTTTGATTCCGTTAAACATATTAGCAATGCGGAAAATACGCTTAACAATTCAATGGATTCGATTATGATTTATCCGAACCCATTTAATCCAAGCATTAATGTAACGATACCTGCCTTGGTAACGCTTCCTGCAAAGTATTCTTTATTTAATATCAAAGGAGAACTCGTTCATACAGTCATTCTTAGTAAACGAACAACTTCATTAAGCTACTCTACTCTTCCAGCAGGATGCTACTCGGCAACTATAGTGTCTGGGAAAAAAGCATGGGTCAGAAAGATAGTGCTGATAAAGTGATTTTACAAACCGCACAGCTTAAAAGTAAGGAACAAAATGAACATCCGTGAAATCGCAAAACTGAACCCTTGCTACTGCGAGATAAACCGTGAAGAAAGAAACTATGCCGCCATCTTCTTTGCAGCTCTCTGTATGCCTGGAAATAAAGAGAAGTTTCTTACAGCTAATGGCTTTACTCAGCCAATAGGTAAAGACTTTGGAATCTACTTTGAGTACGCTTATCTACGTGATCTCTGGTATAACATTAAAGATGAAAATATTAAGAAGGATATTATCAGGCAGAAACTGGATATCAAGGGCATTGATGATATTCTTAAGTTACCGTTAAAAGAGATAAACCAGAAATTCGGTGTAGGTGGTGAAGCTTCATCCGAGTATCTTCAATTCCCTGGGAAGTGGGCTATTGTTAAATATGACAGGAATTTCCCAGATAATACAACAGAAGCCAATGATGATTTTCTCAAAATATGTCGCTTCAAATGGTCATTCAATATCAAACCAGACATTGTTATACACTTGGATAAGGATACTGCTATCTGTATTGAGGCAAAGTATGAGTCTTGTGAAGGTTGTTATCCTGCGTCGGATGTAGAGAAAGAGATTTTCAAAAAACGCGGAATAAAATACGTTGGTCAGATGGAACTTCAGAAATACATGATGGAAGAACTGCTGGGGATTCAAACTAACTTTATGTTTCTGGTAAAGAAGAAAGAGAAGAGCGATACACATCAAGTGATAAGCTGGGATGAGGCGTTCAGCAGTATAGATATTAGTGGTTTGCCAGAGTTTTCAAAGACCATGATAAAAAACATTTCCTGAAGATAAAGACTAAATGAAATTATTAAAGCATGCTGGAAGGCTAATTGTTGGTTTAATGCTTATACTGTTTGTACATTTGCCAAGATTGTTTTGCTTATTATTGCTAAACTCTTACTACTTGGTTATTAATTATAGAGAAAACTTAACGGCAGATCCAAAAGAGCACCTAAAAAGAGCCAAGAAACTTTTGAAGAAAAAGAGAATGAATTCCCTACTTCTTTACGCAGCATTGGAAATTAGATTTGCTTTGGAACGAATGGTTGATGCTCAATTACTGTTTGCGGATAATGCTTCAAACAAAATGCTTAAAGAATATGACCCAGTTAAAAAGAAAAGTTATATGA